>JAZUJQ010000417.1:0-3168 GCA_045642845.1 Kiritimatiellia bacterium | reverse complement strand
GTCGGGTTTCATCGTCCAGACCGCGGTGACCTCGTCGTCCGTCCGCGTGAACACGGCGCGTCCGTTCACCGTTCCGCTTTTTCCGCATTCGATTCTGAAGACGTACGAACCGTCGTCCTCGGCGACGTATCCGCCCGAGGCCGATTTTCCGTACCAACCCGGCGTGAACAGCGCCGGAGCGAATCTGGTCCCGGCTTCGGCGAGACGGAGCGCGCCGCCGGTTTCCACGCGCGATTCCCCGGCGACGGCGACGGTTGCGACCGCGGCGAGGGCGAAGTTGATTTTGGCATTCATTGAAAATTCCTTCGTTTGGTGTCGTGCGGACCGTGCTTCCGTGCGCATTCCGTTTGCGGCGGAGACGGTGCCTTGCGGGCCCCATTCTAGCAGAATGTTCCGTCCGGCGGCGTTTCCGCATCCGCCGCGCCGAACGCGGTTTTGTGTTTTTGCGTTCATTTTGCTAGACTGCCGGCATGAACGGCCGGTCTTTCATCCGGCGTGAAAATCGTTCGAAACAAACTCAAACCGAAATCCGTTATGAGAAAAACAGCGGCCGCGCTCGTTGCGGCGTTTTCATCGGTCGCGGCCCTCGCCGCGAATCAGAACGTGAGCGATCTGTCGACGCTCGGCACCGCCTTCTTCTTCGAGGGCGACACCCTGACGCTTCCGTCCGGCTCGTACACGATGCGCGGCGATGCGATCGCGACGGTCGCTGACAATGTCGTGACCTGCAGGAAGTCCGGTTACGCGGCTCTGAGCGACGGTTCCGCGATGTATGCGCTCCGGGTGCTCCCGCAGGCGATGCCTGGCGGCGACGTCTTCTATTTCAACCAGACCGCGAATGAGGCCAGCTGGTCGAGCGCCGGGTGGGTGAATGTGACTCGGAACACGGATCGAACGGTTCCGAACAACGAGAACGACATCGCGTTCCTTTATTCGAACGCTCCGGAAAACGAGTTCGACTCGTTTCTGATCGACGTCAACGTCAAGGTTCACGGGTATGTCGTCGCCCTGGCGGATGAGCCGAACAAAAAGTCGAAAACCCAGTTCAAGACCACGAACGGGAGTTCGTTCACGTTTTGCGGAACGGCGGCCGCTCCCGCGTATTTCCGGCTTTCGACGTTGGACAACTCGGAGGATGCCGCCGTCCGTGTCGGGCAGGAGAACGGAACCGGCGGCAAGGTGCTGAACATCTATATCGAAGGTCCGCGGCTGGAATTCGATTTCTGCGGCGATTCCGCGAAGTGCGCGAATCCCAGACAGAAGACCGGCCTTCAGCTGTGCTCCGTGATTTTCAATGTCGACGAAGGCCAGACGCTCGCGTTCGTCGATGACTCGAAGGCATTGATCAACTCGAAGGCCGTGACCGACTTCGTTTCGGCCGGAAACACCTCGGTCGGGCATGTTTCAGGATCGGGCGAGTTCGTCGTCGGACTGAGCGGCGGTTTCCCGGTTTCGTGGCTGAAATTCTCCGGCGATGAATTCGCGGGGGATGTCGCGGTTCAATCCGCCGATTGGAAGGGGATGGTCGAGTTCCCCGGAGCCGGCCTCACGGTCTTCGACGCTCCGAACGCTGGCCGCAAGATGCTTGCCATCGGGTATGACAACTGCAGCTCCAATCCCGGGCGCAGCCAGATCGACGTGAAGTCGCTCACGCTCGACGGCGGATGCGTGAGGATTTACCGGAACTACGCGGATGGCGGAAACCTGACGCCGTGGACCGAGGGCGCGACGACGGACGCGGAGAAGGCCGCGCGGCTGGCCGTCACCAACGAAATCAGGAAACTCGTCGTGAAGGGCGACAGCGCGTTTTACTGCGAATGCTCGTACGGCACGACCCGCGTGCGCCAGCACTTGATTCTCGACGAAATCGAACACGACGAGACGGGCACGCTCTGCTTTTACGATTTCAACTTCCGCGACAAGGCGCAGCGCACGGATGTTCTGCACTACGACCGCGTGAGGGGCCCCGGTCTTGCGGTGTACGCCGCCGGACGCGATCCGCAGCCGGGAGACTCGAAATTCGTCTATAAGATCATTCCGTGGATCGCTTGCACGGCGAATGACAACGGGTTCCAGGTTTACAATTCATGGGGTTCGGAAATGACCTTCCCGGCGCTGACGAACGGCGTTTACGGCACGGCGCTGATGAGCAAGGGTCGGACGAATCTTGCTCTACAGGACGCCGGCGAATGGGACAACGTGTATTTCAACCAGAAGGGCATCGGCACGCGAGGCACCGGGCTCTCCGCGGACGTGACGGTCAACTCCCTGGTCTACAACACGGCCGAAACGGCTCCGTATCCCGACAATTTCATTCTTGGCGAGGGCAGGACTCTGACCATCAAGTCCGGCGGCCTCATCATGGGTCGCTCGGGACGCTGGCTCGGCTGCACCCAGACATCCTACTTTTCGAAGAACGGAACCGTGATCTTCGGCGACCGAGCGTACGTGATTTGCGATTACGGCGTGCCCGACGGCGACAGCGGCAGAGAGTACAACGTCATCTGGTCCAAGATGACCGCGCCGTACGGACTCACCAAGGGCGGTTGCGGAGAGCTGGTCTTCGCGGCCGACCAGCGCGGCATCGACGGCGACATCGCGATCGGCGGCGGTACGCTCTGGCTCGGGCATCCGGCGAACCACAGGCGGCTCGGGTGGCTCTTCGAGAATCAAAGCGGCTCCATCCCCGTGCGCGGCTGCGTGACCGACGTCGAGAAGTTCACGCTGCGTCCGGGCGCGGTCCTAGGCATCCCGTCCAAAGGCTACGACACGGACGGCAACGGCGAAATCGGCATCCTCGAGACCGCGGTTTCGCGTGACGCCGAGATCAGCCTCACGGACAACGCCGCCGGCACCGCGAAGGTAGAAATCGCCCTCGGAGCCGATCAGACCTGCATGAAACTCTTCATCAACGGCGAGTCGATGCCCCGCGGCACTTACGGCGCTTCCGGTTCGTCGGCCGACTTCATCGACGACCTGCACTTCGCCGGCACCGGCGTTCTGACGGTCCGCAAGGACGAAGCGAAGTTCGCCACCGTCATCATCGTGCGCTGATCAGGCGGCTTTCCCGCGGCGATCGACGGGGCGGCACGCCTCCGCGCGGTCGCCGCGGGTTTGGTTTGACGGAGCCGGTTTGCTAGCATCCCGCCGCATTACGCCAGTGTACCA
>JAZUJQ010000416.1:0-3355 GCA_045642845.1 Kiritimatiellia bacterium | reverse complement strand
GTCTTGCCTTCGCCGGTCTGCATTTCGGCGATCTTGCCCTGATGCAGCACTATGCCGCCCATGAGCTGGACGTCGAACGGAACCATGTCCCACGTCAGCTCGTGTCCGCACACCGTGCACTTGGTGCCGACGAGACGGCGGCATGCGTTCTTGACGACGGCGAACGCCTCGGGAAGCAGCGCATCGAGCGTCGCCCCTTCGGTGTAACGTTTCTTGAATTCCGCGGTCTTGGCCTGCAGTTCCGAATCGGAAAGAGCGGCGAATTTCTCGTCCCACAAATTGATTTCCGCCACGATCGGACGGAGTTTCTTCACGTCGCGCGTGTGCTTTGTTCCGAAAAGCGCTTCAAAAATGTTCATGTGTCTGTACTGGAATCTGAATTGAAAACGGAACGGATTCTAGCACATAAACGCTCTCACGTGCGTGCGCACGAGGGAATTCCGCCGATTGCGTCGCCGGTCCGTGTTTCGGCCCCCCCCCGAAAGGTCAGCGCGGATTGACGATTCAGCCGTCGCGGCCGGGATATCTGCGACAGTTCGCCAGACGTTTCAGTCGTCAGCCGCAAACTTTTTGTGTTATTGAAATCGGGTCGATCGCGGTCGAGTGCAACCGATCGCGGTCGAGAAATTCCGTTCTGTTCCAAATCCCGTGAGCGCCGAACCGGTGATGCGAAGCAACGACGATTCTGCAAAGCGGTAGCGAGAGCGCAACGGATCGGAGTTCCTTTCAAACGGAGCAACGGCGCGGTTTGCCGGTGCGCCGTGTTGAAAAACTCCGACGGCCGGCAAACATGCTACGCTACCGCTTCGCCTTGTTTCACGGCTCACGGCCGCAGACTTTCGGCGTGATTGTTGTGAACATCACTGCAATTTTTCGATCGCAAAGAATAAAAATCCCATGTCTCGGATCTCGTGTCTCATGTCCTGAAATTGACGCGGACGGAAGACGCGATACGCGAAAAGAAAATTTAAACGTCCATCATCGATGGACCGTCGTCATCACGGCGGATCATACATCAAACACTCAAACCGTGACGGATGCCGGGTCGAGTTCGAGAGGTTCGTCCGGAGGCGTGACTCCGCGCTCTGCGAGGGCTTTGCGCCAGGCGCGTTGCATCAGTTCCTGCGCGCGTTCGGGAGTGTTGCTTCCGGCCCGGTCCTTCACGGGAGCGTATTCCTCGTCGCGCTCGAAAGCGAGAAACGCGGTCTTTTCAGCGAGCGGAAGAATGTCGAAAATGAATTTCTCGAACTTGAATCCGTTCGGCTTTTCCGGCTTCACCGTGACGCCGTCGGGTCCGACGCACGGAATTTTCTTGAACGCGAGATGCAGCGGCAGAGGCACCGATGCGACGCGCTTGAGAAACGCGGTGGAAAACACATGCGTCGAAGTGTTCCCGTAACGCAGAACGAGTCCGCCGTCAGGCGCGAGTCGCGTACGGATCTCCTCTGTGAAAGCGGGATCGGTGTATTCGAGCATGCGCGGACGGCCGTCGACGACGGCGGGCGTGCCCATCGTGTCGGTGCCCGAACGCTTGCGCGTCACTTTGAGCGAATACTCGGAACCCTCGGCGTCGTGGAACCCGACGAACGCCGGGTCGCCGACGGCGCAGAGCGGGTTGTCGACCTGGAAGAAAAACAGGTGCTTGAGTCCGCGCGACTCCATGTCCGCGAAAATTCCGGCCTTCGTCATCGACGACAGCACGCCGCCGTGACCGTCCGGGCTGCGGAAAATGCGCGAAGGCGTTTCCAAAATGACATTTCCGTCCGGCGCGAGCGCGGGCCACGAGCTCTGGCAGAAGAACGTCACGCGGCTCCGGTCCAACCCGAAGAAACCGTTTTCCTCGAACGCCGCGCGCGTGGCGGAGTCGTTGCCGGGCCCGGTCATGACGTAGAACGGGACCTCCGCGCCGAAACGTTTTTCGAGCGCGAGAACCTTGCGCGCATGGAAATGGAACAGCGGCTTGCCGCTGACCGGCCCGATAGGATAGCAGCCCTTCGGGCCGTCGAAACCGAGGCGGGACCCCTGCCCTCCCGCGATCATCATCACGCCGATTTTCCCGTCACGGTAAAGCGCCGCTCCGCGTTCGGCGAACGCCGCGCGTTCGGCGGCGCCGAGCGTCCGCACCGCCGGCGGTTCGACGTTTTCGACCGGCTTCACGTCACCGGTTCCGGCGCGGAGCGCTTCACGCATGCGGTCGATGTCCGACCAGTCGATTCCGGAAATCTGAGCGGCGAGCGACGCGCGTTCCGCGTCGTCGAGGCGATCCCAGAAAGCGAGCAGATGGGTTTGACCGCGTACGTCGGGCCTGTCCATGAGAATCAGTATATTTTTTCGCCGAGAAGGCGCGCCGCCAGGGCGACGGCCAGGACGGCGGTCTGGTTGCGGACGTCGAGAACCGGATTGACCTCGACGATTTCGGCGGAACGCACCAGCCCGGTCGCGGCGATCTCCTCCATGAGAAGAAGCGCCTCCCGGTTGGTGAGACCGGCGGCGAGCGGGATGCCGGTGCCCGGGGCGAACATCGGATCGAGCACGTCCATGTCGAAACTCACGTGCACGATGTCGGCGCGGGCGCGGAAGAATTCCACGACGCGGCGCGTGATTTCCGGAAAACCGTTGCGGTCGATGTCGCTCATCGAATACACGGTGACCCCGGCGTTCTTCATCAGAGCGCGTTCGCCCGGATCCAGATCGCGCGAACCGACGAAGCAGACGTTTTCCGGGTCGACCTTGGCGCCGGCCGAATGCAGATCGACGAGTTCCGGCGGGCCGTAACCGCACGACGCGGCGAGGCACTCGCCGTGCACGTTGCCCGTGGGCGAAGTTTCAGGCGTGTTGAAATCGCCGTGGGCATCGACGTAAAGCACGCCGAGTCGGAGCCCGTTTTTCCTGGCGTGCGTCCCGATGCCGGCGAGCGAGCCGAGCGCGACGGAATGGTCGCCTCCGAGCACGAGCGGAAAATCGCCCGCCGCGGCGGCGCCTTCGACTTCCGAGGCGAGCGCGGAACAGGCGGATACGATCGGTTTGAGATATTTCGCCTTCGGGTTGCCGATGTCCTCGCATTCCTGCGGATCGATCCTGACCGGCGAACTGTAGCCGACGGCGCGGTGGCCGATCGATTCGATGCGTTCGCGGAGCCCGGCCAGACGTATGGCGGAAGGCCCCATGTCAGAACCGTGGCGGCTGGCGCCGAAGTCCAGCGGCATTTCAAGCACGCGGACGTTCATTTCGCCGTGATGCGATCGAGGGCTTCGACGTAGCGGGCGCGGGTTCTGGCGACGATGTCGTCCGGGAGCACCGGGGCCGGAGGCTGGTGGTTGAACCCGATTTCATCGAGCCAGTCGCGCACGAACTG
>JAZUJQ010000415.1:0-2683 GCA_045642845.1 Kiritimatiellia bacterium | reverse complement strand
CACTGCTTTTCCTGCGGGCACACGCGGCCGCAGACCGACGGCAGAAGCGAAGCTTTGTGGATGATGCCGATCGCCTCGTCGTCACGGCCTTCCGCGATCGCCTTGATGAACGCCGGGATTTCGATGCCCACCGGGCACCCCGCCACGCACGGCTTGGACGGACACTGCAGACAGCGCCCGGCTTCGGCGCGCGCCTGCGCTTCGGTGTAGCCGAGCGCCACCTCCGACTGGTTGCGGATTCGTTCGCCGGGATCCTGCACCGGCATCTCCTGCTGGGGAATGGAAAGTCGAGCGTCCATTTCAGTTGCCCTCGTTCCCGGCTTCGCGGACGAGCGCCGCGAGACGGCACGGGTGGTCGGTTTCCTTCTGTTTGGCCGAAAGTTCGAACGGCTTGAACGCGCGCATGCGCTTGAGCATGTTGTCCCAGTCGACCTCGTGGCCGTCGAAGTCCGGGCCTTCCACGCACACGAAACGCATTTTGCCGCCGACGGAAACGCGGCAGCCGCCGCACATCCCGGTGCCGTCGATCATGATCGAATTGAGCGACACGAACGTCGGGACGGCGAACGGTTTGGTCGTCGCCGCGCAGAACTTCATCATGATCGGCGGGCCGATCGCGATGACGCGGTCGGGCGGCGTTTCGCTTTCGCACATCTCCTTGAGAGGCGCGGTCACGAGGTCCTTGCGTCCGGCCGAGCCGTCGTCCGTGCACACGATGACCTCGTCGCACGCGCGGCGCATCTCCTCTTCGAAGATGAGCAGATCCTTGTTGCGGGCCGCGATGATGGCCGTGACGTGGTTCCCGGCCGCTTTCATCGCCTGGGCGATCGGATGGATCGGCGCGACGCCGATGCCGCCGCCGCAGAGCACGACGCGGCCGAATTTCCCGATTTCGCTCGGCATGCCGAGAGGACCGAGGACGTCGGGGATGCAGTCGCCGACTTCGAAACGCGCGAGCTTCATCGTGGACGCGCCGACGGCCTGGAAGACCACGATGACGGTGCCGTCCGCGGCGTCGGCGTCCGCGATCGTGAGCGGAATGCGTTCGCCCCATTCGTGGTCGACCTGCACGATGAGAAACTGTCCGGCCTTGTGTTCGCGCGCGATGTGCGGCGCCTTGAACGCCATCCGGTACACATCGGCGGACAGGCGCTTTTTGAATGTGATTTCGTTCATGTGCGGACTTTCAGTCGGCGGCGCGCTCGACCGTGATCTCCGGGTCGATTTCGCGCAGCGTTTCCTGGATGAATCCTTTGAGCGTTTCAAGAGCGAACGGGCACGAGCCGCAGTGCCCCTTGAGCCGCAGCGTGACGGTCTTGCCGTCGATCGAAACAAGTTCGCAGTCGCCGCCGTCGTTCTGGAGCGTCGGACGGATCATATCGATTTTTTCGCGGATTTTTTCTTCCATTTCAGTCGCCTTATGAAAAAAACGCCGAAAGAAACACATCTCTCCCGGCTTGACAAAGTGGAGCGGGCGAAGGGAGTCGGACCCTCGTGTGAAGCTTGGGAAGCTTCCATTCTACCGTTGAATCACGCCCGCGTGGAAAACGGAGAGCATTCTAGAAAATGTTCCGACCGATTGCAACACGTCCGCGTCCGCGCCGTATCCGTCATCTCATCGCGCGCATTGTAACAAGTTCATCACCGTCGAACAAATGCCGCGCCGGGCGGTTTTGCCCGCCGACGCGGCGCCCGTTTTGCTATGATTGGACGCGTTCAGCCACGGAGGGGTTCATTCATGGGAAACAAGTTCAGATCGTTCGCGGGATTTTTCGTCGCGCTTTCGGCGTTCGTCGCGTTCGCGGGCGAGAAGGAGGAGGATTGGGTGAAGGTCGCGTATCCGGATTCATGGGTTCCGGGCGCGCCGATGGAGTTCAAGGTGACGCTCAAGGACGGAATCCCCGAAGACCAGTTGGTTTCGGTGCACATGCACTGGATGAAAAAGGACGGCTTCGGCGGCATGCTTTCGTACAAGCCGGGGCAGTACGCCGAGAGCGGAAAGACTCTGGTTTTCGTCCACAAGCCGAAAATGAAGGAAGGCGCGGTCTCCGCGAGCGCATGCGTCTTTCTCGCGCCGGACGCCGATTTCAAGCGCAAAACCAAGGTGCTGCAGATTCCGATTCCGCTCGATCTCTCGACACCGCCGCCGCCGGAGCCGGAAAAGCGGACGGTTCCGCCGTATCCCGCGAAGCCCGACACGGTCACGTTCAAGAAATCCGCGCTTTGGGTGGAGGAGGCCCCGGAGGTCGTCCGCGTCGGCGAACCGTTCAAGGTGAAGGTGCATTACGTTTTCGATGAATCTGACACCTGGGGCGACAAACCCACGAGCGCCATGCTCCAGCCCCTCGGTCCGTGGATCGACAATCCCGACGGCGTGATCAACGCCCGCCGCATGCACGTAGGGATCCCCGGACTCAAGAATCAGACCAAACCCGTGAAGCCCGGCGAAGGCACGCTCGAATACGAGCTGACGATCACCGAAAGCTTCCGCTACGATTCGCTTTTCTTCCGGTGCTATTTCCGCGCGCCGAATCACGAGGACTGGCCGTGGGAGTGGCGCGGTGCGTACGTCAGGATCGAGCGTCCGAACGATCTGTTTCTCATCAACGCCGACATCAACGGCGGGCTGTTCACGTACGGCGAGACGCCGACGTTCAAAATCGAGTGGAGCGGGAAGGCCGGC
>JAZUJQ010000414.1:0-3066 GCA_045642845.1 Kiritimatiellia bacterium | reverse complement strand
ATCAGCGACCTGCCCGGTTCCTGGGCCCTTCCGTGACCCGCCCCCGGTACACCCGACCGGGAGTTTGAAGTTGAAGGCGCCTCGGTGATTTCCACACGAAGTCACCGAGGCGCGGATTTCAAGGCGCCGGACTTCCGACGGACACGTGCATCGCGCCTTGAGCCGGACCGGGGCTCTTTTCCGTCAGGAACCGGTTATCTGCCGGCATTCGCCCGATCGGATTCTTTGCGCGCCTCGGAACGTTTGATTCCCAGAATCGAGCAAAGCACGATGATGTGTATGACGACGTTGCAGACGGCTTCGGGGCATGACACGCGTCCGAACAAAATGCCGTTCAATCCGATTGCCGCGCTGAGTCCGTACACGATCCACGGACACACGGTGCGTTTCGCCGTCAAAACGGCCACAATGCCGAGAATGACGAAAATGAAATTGAAGGCGATGATTTCGACCAGAAACAACAGCAGTTCATGCATGGATGACTCCTTGAGTTAGGGTTTTGAAACAATGCCGGGCAAGGCCTTGGGCAGGGTTCGGGGGCGCCAGAGCCCCCGTCCTTTGTGCTAGACGACGCGGATTCCGGCGACGGCCGGCCAGGTCGCGCGCGTTTTCGAGATGCAATCCTAACCCGGACGCGCCGGTGAAATGTCAATGCGGCGGGGACATTCCGCAAGCCCTCGCCGACGGACTCCGGCACGCGCGCACGTGCGTTGAACCGTGACGTGAATTGCGCTAGAATACCGTACTTTCCGAATGACGCATCCGGAGGCGGCTCCCGTGTACCTGCAGACCATAGAAATCAACGGCTTCAAAAGTTTCGCCAACAAAACCCGACTCGTGTTCGAGCCGGGCATCACGGCCATAGTCGGTCCGAACGGATGCGGCAAGTCGAACGTTTCGGACGCGATCCGCTGGGTGCTGGGCGAACAGCGCCCCACGGCGCTGCGTTCCGGCGCGATGACGGACGTCATTTTCAACGGCACGGACGAACACAAGCCAATGGGCATGGCCGAGGTGTCGATCACGTTCGCCGACTGCGAAAAGGAACTCGGCACCGCCTACAACGAAGTGACGGTCACGCGCCGCGTCTTCCGCACCGGCGAAGGCCAGTACTTCCTCAACAAAACGCCGTGCCGTCTGCGCGACATCCAGCGTCTGTTCATGGACACAGGCATCGGCACCACGTCCTATTCCGTGATGGCGCAGGGACAGATCGACGCGATTCTTTCGTCGCGTCCCGAAGACCGCCGCGCGATTTTCGAAGAAGCCTCAGGCATCACGCGCTTCCGGGCCGACCGCCGCGAAGCGCTGCGCAAACTCGAAGCGACGGACCAGAACCTCACGCGCCTCGACGACGTGGTGCAGGAGCTCCGCCGCCAGATCGGTTCGCTCCAGCGCCAGGCGGCGCGCGCCCGACGCTACCGCGCGATGCAGGACGAGCTGCGCAAATACGATCTGTTCCTCGTCGGCCGCAGACTGGGCGAATTCAACGCGCGCGCCGGCTCCCTCGACGCGGAGTTCGCCGCCGCCCGCAGTGAAACCGAAGCCCTCCGCGAACGCGTTTCCGAAGCCGAACGCGCTCTCTCCGCGCTGCGGCAGGAAATCGCCGAATCCGAGCAAGGCGTTTCCGAAGCCGTCGAACGCGCCGCCAAGGCGCACGGCGCCCGCGCGCAGGCCGACGAAAAACTCCGCGTCAACGCCCAGCGCATAGAGGAAAACCGCGGATGGAAAGCGCGCGACGAGCGCGAAATCGCGGGCACGTCGGCCGTGCGCGACGATCAGGAGAAGCGCAAAGCCGAACTTTCCGCGCAGCTTGAAAATCTCGCCGGGGAACTGGAAACCGCGCGCAAAGCGCTCGACGAGGCCCGCAGGGCTTTCGACACGCTCCACGCGGACACGGACGAAGCCCGCGCCTCGCTGCAGAAACTGCGCGAACAGTCGGTCGAGCTCGAACGCACCGGCGCGCGTCTTCAAAACGAACTTTCGGCCGCCGAAGCCTCGGCGCGCGAAGCGATTCTCCGGAACGAAAGGCTCTCTTCCGAAAAGTCGCGTCTCGAAGAATCGGTGACCGGACTTTCGGCTCGCCTCGAAGCGGCGTCGGCCGAAACCGCGGCACTGCGCGAATCCGCCCGTGCCGCGGCGGACGCGGTCGTCGCAGCCGACAAAGCGCTGCGCGAACGCCGCGCCGCGCTGCAGGCCGTCCAGACCTCCCGCGCCGCGCTCCGCGCGCGTCTCGCGGCATGCGAGGCGCGCCTCAAGGTGCTCGAAGATTCCGCGCGCTCGCCGGACGGACTTCCCTCCGGTTCGGCCAAGCTGCTTTCGAAGAAAAACCCGCTCAAACTCAAGGACGGCGCCGTGCTCGGCTCCCTCGCAGAACAGTTCTCGGCCCAGAAAGGCGCGCGCGTCGCGCTTCAGGCCGCGCTGCGCGCCTGGCTCGACGCCGTGGCCGTGCGTTCGGCCGAAGACCTGCCGTCCATCATCTCCGCGCTCGGCGACGCGCCCGCGCGCATCGTTTCGGCCGACGCGGCCGGCCTCGATCCGAAGGACTCCGAAGACATTTCATCGGATGCCGCGCTCGCGCCGCTCCATCCGCGCCGTCTGATCGACTCGGTCCGTCCGAAAGCCGGCTTCGAGAAAGCCGCCGCGCGGCTTCTCGCCGACGTATGGATCGTGGACGATCTCCCCTCCCCGTCCGCCGCATCCGCGTTCGCGTCCGCGTCGTTCGTGACGCCGGCCGGCACGGTGCTGCGCCCCGGCGGCGTCGCCGACGTCTACGGCAACGGTGCCGCGTCCAATCCGTTCTCCCGCCACGATCAGCTCGAAGACACCCGCGCGGAAGCCGCTTCGGCGGCGGAACAGGCTGCGGCCGGCGAAAGCGAAGAAAACGCCGCGCGTGAAAGCGTGGCCGAGGCGGAACGCGCGCTCGCCGCGGCCCGCGCGGCCCTTGACGAAGCCCGCGCCGCCGCCGCCCGCAAAGAAGGCGAAGAGCGCTCGCTCGCTCGCGACCTTTCGGCTTCGAAGTCCGCGCTCGCGCAGACCTCGTCCGAACTCGAAAAGCTCACCGTT
>JAZUJQ010000413.1:0-10496 GCA_045642845.1 Kiritimatiellia bacterium | reverse complement strand
CTCTGGCGCGGGCGTTCAAAGCCCCGGCGCGCGACGGCACCGCTCCGCCCGACGTGCTGGCCTACGTCAGGCACCTTGTTCCGCGGTTCGACCTGGGCTACGCGGCCGACCGCCGCGGCACGGCCGATCCCGGCGCAACCGATCCGCGCAACCTTTTCATGGCCGGAGTCCTCGCTTCGCGGCTCCCGCACAGGACGTTCGCGGCCGGCGATCCGGCCCTCTTTCCGTACGATTGGCGCAATCACATGGCCGACCGCCTCATCTCCGCCCAGAAACACGACGAAACGCACGGCTATTTCTGGACGGCCGACGGTGTCCGGAACGACGCCGCCACGGCCTACGCGGTTCTGGCGCTCCGCGCGCTCGCCGAACGATGACCGAGGGTTGAAACCGGGGTCCTTTCCGGCTATAATCCGGCCCAATAACGTTTTGCGAAAATGGACATGCTTTCATTCCCGCTTTTCATGGCCGCGCAGGGCTACACCGGCAAGATTCTCGTCGTTTTGCCGTATCTGCTGTGCATTCTCTACGCGATCAATCTCGAGCGTTCCCTCTACCGCAAAGACATGACTTATCTCCCGCTGTGGCGTCCCGCCATGGCGATGGTGATTCTCCTCGTGGGCCGGTTCGTGTGGTCCGGATGGGTTTCGAACGTCCCGATGGAAAACATCATCCTCTACGGGACGCACGACGCGACTTCGCTGAAAACCTCGATCGCAATTTTCTTCTTCATCCTGTCCGGGTCCGTGCTGGCGCTTCTCTATTCTTCCGCGCACCACATCGTGGAGGAAACGCTCCTCGGGAACGACAACCCGCAGCTCACGGTCCTGCGTCTTTCGCCGATAGCCCTTGCCGTCGTTCTGTGGATTTTCTATCTCTTCCGCTGCAACGCGCTGGTCGGCGAAAACGGTCTGCTCAGCCTGATTTTCTCCTGACCATGGAAGAAATCCGCGAATTGGGGGAACAGCCGCTCGCGCTCATGATGCGCGAACGCGGATTGCGGAATCACGATCTCGTCGAGGCCTCGTCGCACCGGGTGAACCACAAGATGGTCGCGCGCGCGGCGTCGGGGCGCCGCGTCACGACGCACACCAAACAGCTCGTGCTCGACGCGTACAATCTGGCGTCCGGCGAACACCGCCGGGTAAACGAACTGTTCAACTACGGAAACTGAAATGAAAAAGCTTACGAACATCCTGTGCATCGGCGCCGGCTACGTCGGCGGCCCCACCATGGCGATGATCGCCAAAAAATGCCCAGACCGCAAGGTCACGGTGGTCGACATCAACGAAGCGCGCATCGCCGCATGGAAGTCGCCGGAGCTCCCCTTTTACGAACCCGGGCTGCGCGAAGTCGTGGACGAAGCTCTCGGCCGCAACCTCTTTTTCTCGACCGACATCAAGTCCGCCGTCGCGGAAGCCGACGTCATTTTCGTGGCCGTCAACACGCCCACGAAAACGTTCGGCCAGGGCGCGGGCTGCGCCGCCGACCTGCAGTATTGGGAAAAGACCGCGCGCGAAATCAAGGATTGGTCGACGCACGACACGCTCGTCGTCGAAAAGTCCACCCTGCCAGTCCGCACCGCGACGGCGATGAAGCGCGTGCTCGAATCCGGCGATTCGAAGTTCCATTTCGAAGTGCTCTCCAACCCAGAATTTCTCGCGGAAGGCACGGCCATCGCCGATCTGGAAAAACCCGACCGCGTGCTCGTGGGATCCGATGAAACCCCGACCGGGCTCGCCGCGCGCGAGGCGGTCGTGGACATCTACGCCAGCTGGGTGCCGCGCGAAAAAATCCTCACCACGAACGTGTGGTCGTCCGAGCTTTCGAAACTCGCCGCCAACGCGTTTCTCGCGCAGCGCATCTCCTCGATCAACGCGCTTTCCGAGCTCTGCGAAAAGACCGGCGCCGACGTCACCGAAGTGGCGCGGGCGATCGGGACGGATTCGCGCATCGGTCCGAAATTCCTCAAGGCGGGCGTCGGCTTCGGCGGCTCGTGTTTCAAGAAGGACATCCTCAACCTCGTCTACCTCTGCGAACAGCAGGGTCTCGCCCGCGCGGCCGACTACTGGCGCGGAGTGGTGGAAATGAACGTCCATCAGGAGACGCGGTTCGTCGGAACGATGCTCAAAGCGATGTTCAACACCGTCGCCGGCAAGCGCATCGCGCTCCTCGGCTACGCGTTCAAGGCGGACACGTCCGACACCCGCGAAACGCCGGCGCGCGTCGTGGCCGAGCTTCTCGCCGAAGAACACGCCGACATCGTCATCTGCGATCCGTACGCGATGGAAAACGCCAAACGCGAACTCGGTGCGATCGCGGACCGCGTCACCTACGAAAGCGATCCGTACAAAGCCGTCGCCGGCGCGGACGCCGTCGCCACGCTGACGGACTGGAAGCAGTTCGCCGCGCTCGATTGGAAGAAAATCTTCGATTCGATGCGCAAACCCGCCTTCCTTTTCGACGGGCGCAATTTCCTGGACCACGCCGCGCTGTTCGACCTCGGGTTCCACGTCTACGCGATCGGCAAGGAACCCAAAAGCAGATTTTGAGGCAGACCGCAGTCATGCAAAACACCGCCGGTGGGAAAACGCGCGCGTTGCGCGATTACGAGTGGAGCGAATACGAAGCGCTCCCCGTGGCGGAGAAATGCCCGCTCCTGGCGAAGCCGGACGGCAGCATGCCGTTCCACACCATCTTCGCGCAGCAGTTCGGCCGCCGCGAACTCGATGCGATCTGCCGGCTCGCCACGCAGATCCGCATGATCGCGAAGACGCGCGAAGGGACCGACTTCCTCGCATCGCTCATGCGCCACAAGCGCGCGATGATTTACTTCACGCAGCCGTCGTCACGCACGTTCCTCTCTTTTCTGAGCGCGTGCCAGATCCTCGGAATGCGCACCGGCGAAGTGCGCGACGCGGCGGTTTCAAGCGAATTCAAGGGCGAAAGCCGGGCGGATTCCATACGGACGTTCTCGTCGTATTTCGATCTGATCGTGATGAGAACCCAGGAAAAAGGTCTGGCCGAACACTCGGCCTGGGCGCTCTCGCGGTCCGACCGCCCCATCCCGATTCTCAACGCGGGATCCGGCAAGGACCAGCACCCCACGCAGGCGCTTCTCGACATCTACACGCTCTCGCGCTCGTTCGAAAAACGCGGCGGCATCGAGGGCATCACCATGCTTTACGTGGGCGACCCCGCGCGCGGCCGCACGGTGCGGTCGCTCTCCAACCTGCTGACGAACTACCCGGGCGTCCGCCACGTGTTCTGCGCGCCGGAGCCCCTGCAGATCGGAAGCGACATCCTCGACATGCTGCGCGAGCGCGGACAGGAGGCGACCGCCACCGACGACATGCGCGCCTATCTGCCGCATGTCGACGCCGTGTACATGACGCGCATCCAGGACGAGTGGGACGTTTCCAAGGGCGAAAGCGCCCGCATCGACACTTCGCGCTTCAAGATCGGCCGCGACGAAATGGCCCTGATGGGAGAACATGCGATTCTGATGCACCCGCTCCCGCGCCGCGACGAAATTTCCACGGATTGCGACGCCGATCCGCGGGCCAAATACTGGCGCCAGATGCGCAACGGCATGTGGGTGCGCACCGCGCTCATCGCCTCGACGTTCGATCTGGCGGAAGAAATTCTCGCCTGCAAGCCATGACTCCGCCCGATGCAGGCGTCGCGCCGCGCGCCGCGCGCATCGCCGATTTCATCGCTTCGCACCTGGCGCTGCTCGTGCTCGCCGTCGCCGCGGCCGCGCTTTTCTTCCCGGCGCCGTTCGTCGAAGGCGTCCCGGCGTCGAGCATCCCCGCGTGGCTCGGCGCCGTCATGTTCGGCATGGGTCTCACGCTGCGCGGACGCGACTTCGCGCTGCTGCTCAAACGCCCGTTCGACGTCGTCGCCGGCGTGCTGCTGCAGTTCGCAGTCATGCCGCTCGCCGCATGGGTCGTGGCGCGCGCGCTTTCGCTTCCGCCGGAACTGGCGCTCGGAATGATTCTCGTCGGCGCATGCCCCGGCGGCACCGCCTCGAACGTGATCGCGTACCTCGCGAAAGGCGACGTGGCGCTGTCCGTGACGCTCACTTCGTGTTCCACCGTCCTCGCGCCGGTCCTGACGCCCGCACTCGTGCTGCTGTTCGCCGGCCGCAGCATCGACGTCAACGCGGTCGCGATGTTCGTTTCGATTCTGCAGGTGGTCCTGCTTCCGATCGGCCTCGGCGTGGCCGTCAACGAATTCCTTCCGCGCGCGGCCGCGGCGGTGCGCCGCTACATGCCGGCGTTCTCCGCGCTCGCCGTCGCTGTCATCGCCAGCGGCGTCGTCGCCGCGAACGCGCGGAACATCCGCGACAACGCCGGCGTCATTTTCCTGGCCGTGATTCTGCACAACCTGCTCGGACTCGCCGCCGGCTACGGCGCCGCCGCCGCGCTGCGCATGGGCGTCGCCAAACGCCGCACGCTCGCGATCGAAGTCGGCATGCAGAATTCGGGACTTGCGGTGTCGCTCGCGACGATGCACTTCAACGCGTTCGGGATGGCCACCGTGCCGGGCGCGATTTTCAGCGTCTGGCACAACATCTCCGGCGCCGTGTTCGCCGCGTGGTGCGCGCGCCGGAGCCGCCGTGAAACGCCCTTTTCGGCCAAACAGGGCGCATGGGGCGAAAAACTCGCCGTGCGTTACCTCGAACGCGAAAAAGGAATGAAAACCGTCGGCGTCAACGTCCGCGTCGGCAGATTCGACGAGATCGACGCCGTCATGCTCGAAACGCGCGGCGGTCTGGAGAGCATCGTTTTCGTGGAAGTGAAAACCCGTAGCAGCGATGCGCTCGGAGGCGGCATCGCCGCGCTGGACGGCCGCAAACGGCACGCTCTCGGACGCGCCGCGCGGAATTACATGCGCGGACGCCGGGACACGCCGTTCCGCATAGATCTGGTGGAGGTCATCGGTTCGGTCGATTCGCCGTCAAAGCCGCGGATCTACCACTACGAAAACGCCGTCCGGATCGAAACCCGCCGCTGAACCCGTTCAGACTCCGCCGACGAGCGCGCGGAAAGCGGCGTTGAAGCGCTCCGCCAGATCGTCGAGCCGTTCGCGCTGGCGCTCGAGCGCCCACAGAGCGAACTTCCATTTCTCCGGGAATCTGTAATCGCCGAAAACGCGCGGACTGTACGCATCGAACTGTTCGCGGCGCGACGTGTAGTTCCACGCGATCGTGCGCGTGCGTGAAGCGAAACCCTCCCAGAACGCGTCCGCCAGCGACCATGCGTCCAGCACCGTGTGGCGTTGGGCGTATTCGAACACGACGGGAGCGTACGATGAAATGTAGAAATCGAACGCCTTGTTCAGATTCTCTTCCGTGCACGACGTGTCGGGCCAGCCCATCGTGCCGCGCACGGAGCAGAGTTTCACCGCGAGAGGCATCTCTTTGCCGTAACGGATGTCGTAACCGAAATCGATGATTTCCTTGCCCTGCGCGAACCGCGTGGAGCCGTCCTTGGTGTATTTCTTGAGAATCATGTTCTCGGCGGCGGCCGAGCCCATCTGCACGATCACGGAGCGGACGATGTCCTCGCTTTCTGACGCCATGTCGTACACGCCGGTCCTGGGGTCGAGGTTGTGGAAACGCGCTTCGGGAAGCTGGTTGAACGGCTCGCCGGGATAACGGATGCGCGTGAAATAATGCACGTCGCCGGCCGAGCCGTCGCTGCGCGCGAGCAGGCGGTGGCGGCCGTAGGAAATGCCGAGCGCGCGGAAAGCCTCGGTGCGCGCGAGCGTGTAGGCGCCGTAGCCGGTCGAACGGCTCGCCAGACGCTTCTCGATGACGCGGAACGGGAGCGGGCTCCACATCGTCTTGTACACGATTTCGCGGGTCTTGCCGCGTCCGAGGCGCACGCGTTCCGTGAGCGAACGCAGTTCGTAGACGTTGACGTACTGGATGCGGTCGCCGTGGCTGATGTTGGCCTCCAGAAAATCGAGCAGCGCGAGCGTGCGCGCATCCGCGCCCTCGTGCGGCATGCGGTTGCCGAGCATGTACGTCGCGCCCGGCAGCGCGGTGCGGCAATCGTCGAACGCGCGCGAAAGCAGATCGCGTTCGCTCTGGTACACCGCTCCGCTCAGGCAGCGGTAGATGGCCTCGAGAAAGCCCGGCGACGATTCATCCGCGTAATCGGCGGACGTGAGCAGCGAACGGAAAGTTTCGGCCGCCGCGGAAAATCTGTCGTGAGCCTCGGCGACGGTGCGCGGATCAGCGGGATCGGCCGCGCGCAGCGCCGCGCGCATGTCCGAAAGAATCGGCTCCATCGACGCCTCGCCGGCGCCGGCCGGGATTCCGAAGAACTCGATCTCGTGATCGTTGCCGTACTTCGGCAGCAGCAGATTGCAGACGGTCTGTCCGCCGGACGTGCCGACGAGTTCGTCGAGTCCGCGCAGGAACGCCGGCATGTCGGCGTCGATCTCTTCGCCCCATGCTTTGAAATTGCCGTACGTGAGGTAGTGAACGCCGCGGATGTTGTGGTAGTAGCGGATTTTCGAATGGATGCGTGCCGTCGAACTGCGCAGCACGTTCTCCATTTCCTCCGGAGTCCATGCAAGCGGACGGATGCGCCATTCCTGCCCGCGCTCGGCGTAGGCCTCCAGCGTCGCGTCAACGCGGTCTACGAGCACGATGCGGCGCATCGGCAGGCCGAGCGCCTGCAGCCATTCGTCCATTTCGATGACATAGTCGGTCGACACGCCGCGCTGCGAAATCTCGATCGTGTCGCCGACGCAGTTCGCACAGACCATCCGGTGCGCGAGCGCGTCGGCCTGCCCCGCTTCGTCAAGAGAAGACAGTCCCCAGAGCGCGCCTGAAAGCAGCGGCAGCCCGGCCACGGCGTGATTGCCTTCGGAGACCGTCATCACGTTTCCGAACACGCGAGCGCCGTCGCCGGACGCCGAAAGCGCCGACTTCGGGATCAGCACGATGGGATCTTTGTTTTCAAGACCGGCTTCGATGCCGTCCTCGAAAATGAAAGTGTCGTCGAAAAGGTCGTAGCGCGTGAACGTGCACGTGCGCCCCCACGACGTGACCGAAATCTTTTCGGGATGACGCTCGGCCGCACCCGCGATGCGTCCTAGGAACTCCTGGATTTCGGTCTGCGCCGGCATATCCGCCCCCTTTTATCCGAAGCGGCCGAAACGCGTCGGCGCACGGCGTTCGTAGCGGATGCGCGGCTCTTCGAGCAGCAGCGCGTACCACATGTCGCCGAACCCGGCGTTAGAAAATTCCTTGACGCGGTTGTTCGCGAGCAGATCGCGGTTGCGCTTGAGCGTGGAGGACGGACCTTCCTCCACCGAGTTGTCGCGGCAGCCTTTTTCAAGGACCTTGTGGGCTTCATCCACTTTGCCGGCTTTCACGTAAATCCACGACATCAGCGCGCAAAGCAGCGCGCTCTGATCGTAGCGGGCGCGCGCCGCGGCTTTGCCGTATTCCTTCGCGATGTCCGCGAGCGGGACTTCGCGGGAATGCATGCGCGCGATTTTGAAGCAGGCCGACATCGGGTCGAGCATCATGCACTTCGGCATGAGTTCGTCCACCTTCTTGAAATCCTTGAGCTGGTAGTTGAGCTGCATGCGCATCGTCGCGATCTGACGGCTGAACAACGGCACCCAACGCCGGAACCGCTCCAGTTCCGAAGTCTGTTCGAGCGCACGGCGCAGAAGCGCCGCCTGGTCTTTCTTGAACTGTTCGAGAAAACGCTTGGGATCGCCCGTCGGACGGTTCTGGTACGCCGCCGCCTTCGCCTGCAGCGCCTTCTGGCCTTCCGCCATGTCGCCCTGCAGCGCACCCATCACGCGCTGAACGCGTCCGCGCAGAAACGCACCCAGAGCCACCATTGACGCGACGAACCCCGCCACGCCCCAGAAAACCGACCAGCCGGCGCCCGCCGCACCGCTGAAATAAACGGTGCAAAAAACACCTGCGGAAACGAAAAGCGAAATGAAAATCGTGTACATTTTTACGAATGTTCCCCTTAAATTCAATGTCCGGGCATTCTAGCACAACGCACCGCAATGCGCAAAACGCGAACGGGACGCGCGATCCGCGCCGCTCAATCCGTCACTGAAAACAGCGCCGAAACGCATTGCGCCGCGCCTGTCGATGTTGCGCACGACCGGAGCGTTCGGTTAAACTCCGTGCAATGAAACGGACTCTGGCAGTCGTTTTCTTCGCGACGGAGGCGGCGTGCGCCGGAACCTTGCGCGAGGACATCGTCCAGTCGGCCGACGGCGCGCAACCGCTTTTCCGCGACTGCGGCGCGGTTTTGTTCGACGACTCCGATCCCTCCTGGCCGTTCATGTTCAAGGCCGGTCTCGTTCCCGAAACCGATTCCGGGTTCACGGCGTATCCGTTTTCCGTGCGTTTCGACGATTTCACGGGCGAAGCGGTGTTCTACAACGCCGACGGCGACGAGTTCCACTCCATCGCGCCATCCGCGCCGACGGTCCGGAATCCTGTGCAAATCACGGCGGCGGACTCGATGTGTTTACTTGCAACCCGCGCCTTGGTCACCTCCGTGCGTTGCACTTTTGCTCCGTTTGAAAAGGAACTCCGATCCGTGGAGCTCCCGCTACCGCTCCGCCGAATGTTTTCGCCACGCACCACCAATTCAGCGCGCACGGGATTGAAAATGATGAAGAAGTGAACCGCGGATTTCACGGATGCGCCTCGCTTACGCTCGGCATATCCGGAGTACGGCAAGCGCCAGCGCAGCCGATCCGCGTTATCCGTGGTTACATCGGCCGATTTACAAAGCATGCGCCGTCATGCCGATCGACACGCGCCGCGCGGCGCTTGACTTCATCCGGCGGTGGTGCTAGAAGACCTCTCGCAGACCGCGTATGACGCCCTCGCATCCGAGCCGATTCAGTTTTCCGACCGGACCGGGCGCACGGATCCGCGCAACAACCGCAATGAAAAACTCAATCGCCCACTCCGTTCCGCTTCTGACCATGCTGGCGTTCCAGCCTGTTTTCGCGGATCTGTCGTTCGATGCCGGCGCGGACTTCCGCGTCCGCCAGGAAATCGCCGAAAACATCCCCGGACTCCCGGGAAATCCGACGGCGATGATGTCCAAACCCTGCAAGGACGCGCTCAACCACCTGCGCTTCCGTCCGCGCGTCTGGATGCGGGCCGAGACCGAGTCGTTCGGATTCTACCTGAGATTCGCGGAGGAGTTCCGCGAACACGTCGTCGACAACGGCGTCCCGTTCAAAGACCGCGCCTACGCGTTTCCCGACGAGCTGGTCGTCGACAACCTCTACTTCGAAGGCCGCGGCCTGTTCGACGGATTCCTCGACTTCCGGATCGGCCGGCAGGATCTCTTCGACGGACGCGGCTCCGTGTTCGGTCTCGACCGCCTGGTGCTCGACGGCGCGGCATACGTCGGCTCCCGCAGCTGCTACGCCGACATGGCCCGTTTCACGCTCAAGCCGACGGAATCCGACCGCATCGACGTCTTCGCCCTCTACGATGCCGGGCACAACGCCCTGCGTTGGGGCAATGACAATTCCGACAAACGTCCGATGAACGCGATCCATCCGGCGGATTCCGACAACATGGACGAATGGGGCGGCGGCATCGTCTGGCACGGCGGCGCCGACGGTTCGCCCGACGCCGAACTCCCGTTCCGGCTGGATGCGGTCGAAAAGGGCAACACGCCCTACGCCCGCCTCGACGGCGCCCGGATCGGCGGCAAGGATCTGCTGGCGTTCGGCGCCTGGGCGCGTCCGCGGCTCTCGGACAATCTCTTCCTCCAACTCGAAGCCGCCGGCGAAACCGGTCATCAGGACGGCGACGGACACTGCGAAGGCTACATGGGTTACGGAGCGCTCGAATGCAAGGGCGATTTCGCCGGCGCGCCGTCGTTCGCGCGGATTTCGGCCTACTACCTGAGCCGCGAATGGGATCCGATGTGGGCGCGCGCGCCCGTCGACTCCGAGCTCTTCCAGTACGGCACGCTGCCCGGACTCGGGTTCTGGTGCAACATGCTCTACACGCGCCTCACGCTCGGACGCACGTTCGCACCGCGCCACTCTATCAGCGTCTACAGCGGCCCGATGTGGGCGGCGGACGACGATCACGCGGGGCGCGTGAACGGCGAAGGCGGCTCGTCCTACAAAGGTCTGCTCTCCGCGGCGCGCTACGATTTTCCGTTGATCAGCGCGCCCAAAGGCGCCCGCGGAATCGACCGTCTGGACGTCTCCGGACATCTTCTGGCCGAAGTGTTCCTGCCCGGAGATTACTACGAATCGGACCACACCGCCTGGTTCGTGCGCTGGGAACTGGTGGCGCGCTTCTGACCCCCCGCCCCGCGTGCGCCGGCCACGGCGCGCCGCCCAACGGCGCGAGCGGACCCGCCGCGCGAAGCCGGTCGGCGAGCGCCGTGCGGCGTTCGAGGGTTTCTTTGTTGCGGGTGGCCATGGCCACGGCGCGCTGCGGCCCAACCACGCACACG
>JAZUJQ010000412.1:0-8392 GCA_045642845.1 Kiritimatiellia bacterium | reverse complement strand
TGGTCTTTTTCTGCTTGCGGACCGCGATGGCCTTCTCCCGGCGGAAGGCGGGCCCCGGGGCAGGTTCGGGGGCCGCGTTGGCCGTGTTCACCATCTGCGAGGTCGGCAGGAACCGGTAGTAGACCATCATTTGCAGGGAGCAGAGGCACGTGTCCATGAGCCGACGGTTGAGCGTGGTGACCGATTCTTTCGCGACGCCGTCCTTCCAGTGGGTGCAGGGGAGGGCGCCTTGGCCGCTTTCGTGAAAGGATTCTGCGGCGGACGGGCTGTCCCAGTAGCCGATGTCGCGCGGACGGCCCTCGGGATCGACGTAGCCGGACGCGTCCGCCGCGACGACCGTCTGCCGTTTCGTGAGTTCCGGGAAGAACTTCTTGTTCCAGGCCGCGAACGTGGCGCCGCCCTCCTGGAATTTGGCCTGCGTGATGTAGTACCAGTAGTAGATCGGCGAAGGGCTGTTTCCGGCGTTCCAGCGTTGGTTCCGGTCCCAGTTTTCGAAACTGAAATCGCATCCTTTGAGGAAGCGCATCGTGTTTTTCACTTCCGGCGCGTCGAATTCTCCGAGCAGTTGCATGCAGAGCGCGCCGACGCCCGAAAGCCCGATGTGCCCGTTCGGCCCGGCGGTGTCGTACGAGAATCCGCCGTCGGCCCCGCGGTAGGTGCTGAGGAACGCCTTCTTGGCCTTTTCGTAGCATTCGTCGAGACCGGGCGCTTCGCAACCGGCCGTATGGACGGCCTTAACGGCCTGGGCGCACCAACCGGCATAGGAAGTATCGCTACGATCCGTCACCCGCATGCCGTATTCCCAACTGTTGTTCGCATTCTGCCCCTTGATGATCGGAATGACGGCCTTTTCGGCGGCTTCCTTGACGAGGGGGTTCTTCGTCATGGCATAGGCTTCGCCGAGCGCGTAGGTCGCAATCGGATGGGAGTAGTTGTTGCCGTCCTTGGCCTTGAAGTAACCAGCGTCGTTCTGATTGTCGCAGAGATACCGGATGGCACGCTCCACGGTGGGCCCGAATTCCGTATCGGCCGCCGGCGTTTCACCATGGGCGAGATACACGAGAATGGCCATGCCCGTCAGGGCCGTGTAATCGTTGCTGCGGTCACCCCAGGACCCGTCCGGATTCTGCTGCATCTTGAGCCAACGCATCGCGCGGTATACCGTGGCGTCGCCGCCGCCGGCACCGTATTTGCCGAGGGCCGCGCCGCGGGCGCCCGGAGAACGGGAGCCGAAGATGCCGCGCATGACGATCGGGGACTTCACGATGGCGACGGAGTTCATTTCCGCAGGTTTGGCGGAAACGGGCTCGTTCGTCGCCTCGGACACCGTTTCGACGGGCGAACACTCGCCCGAGGGGCCATCCACGTCCGCATCGCAGGGTTCGATGAATTCCGGCGGCTCCGGCGGCTCCGGCGGTTCTTCCTCGATTTCCGGCGGAGGCTCGACCTCCATGACTTCGACGGGGATGACACGCTGCTTCACTTCCGTGTTGTTCGGGAGCAGAAGCATGATGGTAATGGCCAAAAGGCACGTCACGATGGCGATCGTCGGACCCGACAGGCGCTGGAGCTCGAGGCGGGCCCACTTGTACTCGCCCGTATCGTGGGGCATGTTGAGGCCTTCAAGCATACGGTGCATCCGTTCCTTGAAGGGAATGGACCCGTATTTTTCCTGGATTTCGCGGAGGGCGAGGTCGATATTGTCGAGCGGCTGGCCTTCGGCGGACTGCTGGATTTCTTCTTCGGACATGGTGTTACGCGAGAATTGTGGGGTTCCTTGGCTCCGGTTCCCCGGATGGTTCTACTCGGGTATACGAATCCCGAAGAACGTTTATTAGGAACCTTTGAAAAAAATTACATCGAAAAGACGGACACCTGGGTAAGACCGGCTTTGGAGACCAAATCGAGCGCACGGACAAGTCCGCCGTGGGGGGAATCGCCCGCGCATTTGATCAACACCATCTGCGTCTTGTCCACCTTGGCAAGTTTCTTGAGATTCGCCTCCAACTGGGATTCCCGGATCGAATGCCCGTTCCAGATGAAAATGGGTTCCACGCGGCCATTGGCCCCGACGACACGCCCGATCTGAATCGAAAGGGGCTCGTTGGGGTCCGGTTTGGACATGGAGGAGTCGGGTGCCGGACGAAGGGCGTCGAGATTCGACAGGATGTCGTCCTGTTTCAGGGTGACGATGAAGAAGATGAGCAACTGGAACACGACGTCGATCATCGGCGTCATTTCGGCCTGGGCTTCATCTCCCTTGTTCTTCTTTTTCTCTTGTTTGGCCATGGGAAACTCCTATTTGCGGGCCTTCACGACCTGTTGCTCGAACTTCCGCGCCTCGGGGGTGCGGGCATCCTTGATGGCGATGAACGAAACGCGCCCGAGCCCTTCGGCCGAACAGATGTCCATCACTTTGCGGATGTAGTCGTGCCTCGCGCGGTAGTCGCCGCGGACCCACAGCTGGAAGTTGTTTCCCTGGCGGGCGACGCGGGAGCGGACCATTTTGCGGAGCTGATCTTCGTTGAGCGTCAGGTTACTGAGGGAAATGCGCCCTTTCGCGTTGACGTCGATCGTCAGAGCCGTGGCGGCGGCACTGTCGCCGGATTCGATTTCGGGACCATCCTTGCCGAACTCAAGTTGGACCTCCGGGTCACGCGCGTCCGCCATGTTGATCGTCACGATGGACAAGATGATGACCTGGGACACGACGTCGATCATCGGCGTCATGTTCGCTTCGCAGCCATCGGTCTCACGTTTCTTGCTCATGGTGAGAATGGGGGGTTAAAATCGGGAATCGGGGCCGCCCGTCCGGCGGCCCCGCGCGGAGCGGAACGGGTATTCCGCGACGACTTCGACGTTGCGGAGGTCCTTGATGAGCTCCATCGTCGTGGCCTCCATGCGGAGGATCGTCTTGTTCGCCTTGTTGCGGTAGAGGTAGAAGAAGATGACGCCCGGGATGGCCGAGAACAGACCGCCGGCCGTCGTGTAGAGAGCCTGCGAAATGTTGATGGCGAGGGCGGCGACGTCAGGAGCGCCGGTACCGAGGTTGGCGAACGCCATGATCATGCCTTGCACCGTGCCGAGCAGACCGAGCTGCGGGGCGATGTTGGCCGCCACGGAAATCCACGCGAGGTGCTGCATGATGCGCTCGACCTCGAGGTCGGCGGCCGCGGAGACCGCTTCCTGAATCACGTCGTAACCCTCTTCAACGTGCATGAAGCCGGCGGAGAGGATGTTGGACATCGGCGTGGGCTCGTTCTTGCAGAAGTCGAGCGCCTTGACGACATCGCCTTCCTTCATCGCCGCCTGAACGTTGGCGATGAGGGAATCGGGCATGATCTTGGAAGGACGCACGAGAATGGAGGAGTCGATCGCGAGGTACAGGAAGAAGCCGAACGAACCGAACAGACCGAGCCACAGCAGGAAGCCGATGGGACCGGAACCGAAAAGAACCGTGTAAAATTCGCTGTGCTGCGCCGGCTTGGAACCGACGTTGGTGTTTTCGACGATGGTGCCGGCGGGAGCCGAATCGTCGGCCACTTCGTCCTGAGCGAACGACGGAACGGCCGCGAAAAGACCGAGGGCGAGCAGAGATGCGAGAATCGTGCGTTTCATTTTTTAGTATGCTTTGTTGTTGAAATTTATTCGGAAAATCAGTTGGAGGAAAGCTTCTTGGCCCAGACGGAATCGCGGTAGCCGGCGAGCAGCTGCGAACGCATCTTTTCGGCGTACGTGGACTGTCCGAGTTTGTCGAACGCCTCGGCCGCGTGATACAGCGCCTCGGCGCGGACCTCCGCCTGATCGCCGTAAAGGAACACGACGCGGAGATAGCCGTCCTTGAGCGCGTTCTTGGTCTCGCCCTGCTGGAACAGCAGATCGCCGCGGCGGAGCGTGGCCTGCGCCGCGACCTTGCGGTCCTGCGACGTGGCGCCCTTGTCGAGCATGCCGGAAAGCCCGGTCGTCTGCTTGGCATCGATCATCGCCTGCCACATGACCGGCGCCATCGCCGAATCCCACGCGGCGCGCGGATTGGCCTGCGCAACTTCCTTGCAGGTCGTCACGGCCTGCGCGGCCTGCCCCTTGCGGAGGTAGATTTTCGCGATCACGGCCGCGGCTTCGGCGTCCCACTGCAGCATCTTGTAGTTCTGGATGATCGTCTTGAGCTGCGGAATGGCGGCGTCGGGCGACTTGCGGGCGGTTTCAAGCGTCTGCTTCCAGGAATCGGGCTCTTTGACCTGGAGCGCGCGGATTTCCGAAACGGCGATGCGGCGCTCGGACACGCCGTTTCCGGCTTTGATGGAAAGCAGATACTGTTTGTCCGCGGGAAGCCACCGGAGCATGCCCTGACGGGGCGTGTCGTCGCCGTTGAGAAGAAGTTTGGCCGGGACATCGGCGCGGAGACCGACGGCGGCGACGAGAAGTGCGAGAAGCGCGAGTTGTTTTTTCATGTTCAGTTTCCGGCTATTTTGGCTTCGGAGAGATTGTTGCGGATGTCAAGGGCGTGCTTGCCCTCGGGGAAAAGCTTGAGATACGCTTCGCAGGCGTCGATGACGTCCTGGTAGACGGTCGATCCGTTGTCGTACGTCTTCATCTGCAGGAGCGCCTTCGTGTAACGCGGATAAACGCGCTCGAGCACCGGGCGCAGCGAGGCGTCGACGTTGTCGTCCATCGATATGAGAATCGTCTGATAGTAGGACGCCATCTTCCCGAGGCAGCGCCTTGCGAAATCCGCGTTGCCGGCCTCGGTCTCCACCTTGACCTGGGCTTCCATGATGTCGCCGAGTTCAAGTTTGAGCGCCAGTTGTTCATCCGCGCCCTTCTTGTACGCGCGCAGAGACTTGACGGCGTCGATCGCGCGCTGGAAGAGCGCATCGCGCTTCGCGACGTCCTTCTCGGTCAGCGTGGCCTGCACGCAGGACTTGCAGAGCAGTTCGTTGGCTTCGATGACGCGCGCGGATTTGGGATTGTTCTTCACGAACGCGGCGAACGCGTCCGCCGCCGCGGGATAGTCGCCGCGGGCGTACAGGACCTTGGCTTTGCCGACGTCGATCTTGGCGACGAGCGCGGTGTCCTCCGGCTTGACGCCCGCGGCGGCCGCGGCGTACGCCTGGTCGGCAGCGTCGTATTCCTTTGCGTTGTACAGCTCTTCGGCCGCGGTGGTCAGCTGATACGCGGAGTATTTCGCGGAGGAACCGATCATTTCGCGGAACTTGGCCACGCCTTCGCGGCGGAACCCGAGTTCGAGCAGCGTCTTGCCCTGGAGGAAGAGCACGTTCTGGGCCTGTTCGGAGGAAGGATAATCCTTGGAAAGACGGTCGAAATACGCCGTGGCCTTCTTGGCGTTGGCTTCCTTTTCGGCCTCGTCGTCGGTGCGGAGGGTCGAATATAGCGAACCGAGCTGCATCAGCACCGCCGGCGCGTTCTCGGTTTCCGGATACAGTTCAAGGATTTTCTCGTAATCGCCGATGGCGAGCTTCTTGTACTTCGGAAGCGAGGCTTCGGGCTGGTTGAGCGCCGCGAAGCAGTACGCGCGGTCGTAAAGCGCGGCCTGGTAGATCAAATCGTTCGTCTCCTTCTCCTTGGAGTTCGACTCGTACAGCGGACGTGTCTTCGGATCGGTCAGGAGTTTCTCGATTTTCGTGAAGGCGTTGATGACCGGCACCACGCCGGCGTTGGCCGCCTTGAGGCGCTTGACGGCCGCGACCATCGGATCGGCGGCGGCTTCTTCGCCTTCGGACGCCGGAGCGTCCTCTTCGACCGCGTCAAGCAGCGAAACGGGAACCGCGCCGCCGTTGCGGCGCAGGTCGTCGTACTCGGAAGTCGCGGCTTTGAGCTCCGCGACGGCGAGCGCGCGCAACGCCTTGGCGTAGGAATAACGGGCCGAAACCAGCAGCGCGCCGGGATCCTTGCGGTGTTCGACGCGGAAGAGGTAGTTGGAACGCACGTTCAGTTCCTCTTCGAAACGGCCGAGTTTGTTGAGGCAGTCGGCCTGACGGCGCTGCGCGTCGTACGAAAGAGCCTTCTTGGGGTAGTTTTCGACGACGATGGAGTAGTATTTGAGCGCGCCCTCGTAATCCGGCGGATCGGCGGTGAATTTCTTCTTGGCTTCGCCCATGATGGACTGCGCCGCGAGCGTGTGCTCGGGATAAAGCCGGAAAAACTGCGTCTTCACCGCATCGGCCGCGTCGAAAAGGTTGTGCTCGGCGAAGTACTGGGACAGCGCCAGCAGCGTGTTGCCGGCCGTGTTCATGCCTTCGTTGCCGGAATTCGCGAAACGTTCGGCGAGATACCCGGCGGCGGACTCCGCCATCATCATGTAATACTCGCGGTCGGCGGGATCCTCCTTGCTTTCGCCGAACTCGACGAAGCAGCGCACGAGCACCGACACGGCGTTGATCGAATCCGGAACCACTTCGGGAAAGTTCTTGAGCACCTGCGCGTAAAGGTCGATGGCGCTTTCAAGCTGTTTCTGGTGATAGAGCGAATTCGCCGTGGAGAACTGCTTGTTCGCGACGTCGCGGCGCTGTTCCTGCGTGATGTTGCTTTCGACCTCGTAGCCGAGGCGGTCGAGCTCGCGCTCGATTTTCTCCTGCCGGTTCATCGCGTCCGGCGCGAACGCGAACGACGGATAGTCCACGTACACGGTCATGAACTTCTCGATCGCCGAAGAATACAGTTCGACGGCCTTCTCTTCCTGCGCTTCGCTGCCGTTGGCCGCGGCGAGGATTTTTTCACCCTCGGCCTGAAGCAAAGTGCCGACGAGATAGGTGCTTTCGGCGAGAGGCGAAAGACGGAGCAGATCCTCGCCGGTCACTTCGCCCTGCGCGCGGAGCTGCTCGTCGAAATCCTCGAGCTGCGAGCGGTAGGTCTCGATCGTCTTCTGCGCCTTTTCGATATCGCCCTTGAGAATCTGGATGTGCGCCATGAGCGCCACGGCGCGGCCGAACCAGAGGTCCTGCACCCACAGCAGCGAATCGATGTGCTTCTTCGCATCCGCGAGCAGCGTGGTGCGGTCTCCGCCGGCGTCGGCCTTCTTCACGAGCAGCTCGGCCAGTTCGAACGTCGCCTGACGGCGCATGTTGTTCGGAATGTCTTTGAGCTTGAGAAGGGTCCTGTACGACTCGATCGCATCGTCCTGACGGTTGAGGAACAGCAGCATCTGCGCGTACTTGTAGGCCGAATTCACGTAAAATTCGACGATTTCGGCCGGCGGCGCGTCCTTGTACTTCGCGAACAGCTTTTCGTACGTGCCGAGGGCCTCCGGATAGCGGCCGCTGGCATAGAGATAATCGGACATCGTCAGCCGCATGGCCCAGGTTTCGACCGAATCCTGATTCGGTTCCGCCTTGATCATGTTCTCGGCTTCGTCGAACTTCCGCAGACGCAGGAACTGCTCCAGTTCGGCGACTTTGAGAAGCACGCCGGCTTCCGGGAACTTCGACTTGACGTCTTTGAGCACGAGTTCGGCGTAATCCGGAAAACCCGCTTCGTTGAGCGCCTTGACGTAACGCACTTCGAGCGCGCACGCTTCGCGGCGCGCCTCGGGCGACATCGCGGGAGCGCGCTGCTGCGCCGACGCCGACACGGCGGACGCCATGATCGCGAAAGCGAGCGGAATCTGAAAACGGATTGAAATCGGATGTATTCGCATGGTTGCTCCAGAAATGGGAAAGCGTGAACACCGGCTCATGCGGAATCATTCAATGAAAAACTCCGCCGCGCTGGATGCGCCAACGCGGAGAAGTATAGATGAAAACCACTGCATCCGCAACCCACCTCCGCCGAATCGTTCACGCGGACGGCGCGTCGGAATGGGAACACCGACCGACGCGCGCCGCAAATGCGCGTGTTGAAAAACTCCGACGGCTGTCAAACATGCTACGCCACCGCTCCGCCTCGCTTCGCGGCGTTCAGCCGCAGACTTTTGGTGCGATTGAAATCAAATCGATCGCGGTCGAGCAATTTGTCATTCCGTTCACCTCCGAGTCACGTGCGCGCCGAATCGGTGTTGCGAAAGCACAGCCCATTCGGCGGAACGGCAGCGGGCAAGTGCGGGTGTGTCCCCGCATTTCCGCCGCGCGGTTCCGCGCCGTCAGACGCCGGCGCGGAGCCGGTGGGTGATGCAACGGGGTTCGGTATCGGCGAGATGGGTGACGTAAAGCAGCGTCATGTCCGGATTCCCGGCGCAAAGGGCGTCCACGAGCGACACGAATCGCTCCCTGTTGCCGGCGTCGAGGTTCTGGCACGGTTCGTCCAGAACGAGCAAAGGAGGCTTCTTCACGATCGCCCTCGCGAGCAGCACGAGACGCTGCGCGCCGCCGGACAGCGCCCCGAATGCGTCGTCCTCGCGGTTCGCGAAACCGACGTCCGCCAAAGCCGCGCGCGCTTT
>JAZUJQ010000411.1:0-3886 GCA_045642845.1 Kiritimatiellia bacterium | reverse complement strand
TGCCACCGCCGCTGCCGGCGTCGATAAATCCGTCCTGCGGACGCGTGTAGAGCGCGTATCTGCCGTCGACGAACTCAGGGTGCAGCACCACGTTGCGCTGCTGCGATGACGCGCGGAGATCGTCTAGCCGTTCCCAATGCTCGAGATCCTTCGTGCGGGCGATGCCGCAGGCGGCGGTGGCCGCGCTGAGGTCTCCGGGGCGCGAATCGTCGTGGCGCTCGACGCAGAACAGGCCGTATATCCAGCCGTCCTCGTGTCGAGTGAGACGCATGTCGTAGACGTTGGTCGCCTCGGGGGCGGGGGACTCCCGGAGCGGCGAGGTTTCCGCCTCCGGCATCGTGACTGGCCGGTCGCGGAAGCGGAAGCCGTCGATGCCGTTGTCGGACTCCGCCACGGCGAAGAACGACTTGCGGTCGTCGCCTTCGACTCTGACGACGAGGCAGAATTTCCCTCCGAGTTTGACGGCGCCGGAGTTGAGCGCCGCGTTCACGCCGATGCGCTCCATGAAATACGGATTCGTCGCGGGATTGAAATCGTAGCGCCAATGCAGCGGCGCGTGTCCGGCGGTGACCACCGGATTTTCGTAACGTGTGACGATGCCGTTCCCTTCGACGGGCGCGTTCTTTTTGGACAGAAGCGCTTCGTGCCGGGCTTCGATCAGGGCTTTGCGTTCGGAGAAGTTCATTTGATCTTTTTTCGTCGGTTCGTGAAACGGTTCCCGCGGAGGAAAACGGCGGGCCCGGACGTCGGATCGCAACCCGAATTCTGCGGGAATGACGATGGGAAATCTTTGATTTCGCGCGGTCAGCCGTCGATTTCGGTGAAGCGGATCGCGGCTTCCGCGACTTTTTCGCCTTTTGCGATGATGATTCAGGATTTGCGGGACTTGCCGTTGGACGCGATCGTTTCGCTTTTGAAGTCTCTCTGCGCAAAGAGTTCGATCGTGCGCACGCCGCCGTTTGAAATGAACTCGTCGTCGAGCAGGATGCATCCTTCGCCGAGTTTTTCCTCGGATGACGCCGTGACGAGCGCGGCGACGGCGTCGACCGCCGCTCCGGCGACCTTGCCGAACGGCGCCGCGACCGAGTCTTCGATGGCGTCGGCCGCGATTCCGAGCGCCGATTTGAGCGCGGTTCTGCAGATTTTCGCGACCGCCGCGTCGGAGAGCGGAACCGAGACAGAAAGCTCCAGAGCCGACGGTGCCTGCACCGTTTCTTTGCAGATGACGGCGTCCCGCCATTCGTCCGCTCCGTATTCGCGTGCGTTTCCGTTCACCGCGATCAGGCGCGAATACGCCTTCGCCTGCACCGCGGTGCGCGGCCACAGGAACGTCGCCGTCAGAGTGTGGCTGCCGTTCTTTTTGTCGACGCGGCCCTTTTTGAAGAACTCGATTTTCTCGAGCTGGACGATCAGCAGGTGTTTCTGAAACGCTTTTGCCATGACTGTTTTACGGTTTGTGGTTTCGGTTTTGATCGTATGGGCCGGTGGTTCAGAATCCGAATTCGGCGGGAATTGCGACGGGGGCGAGCGCGCCCCAGCCGCAGAAGTCTTTCATCGAGACGTTTTTGTTGCGGTCGCACTGTTCCGGGGAAATGTTTTCCCAGACGGTTCCGGTGTTGACGTAGAGATTCGCGCAGGCGTTGTACCAGCGGCGCGCGATGTCCTCGGCCTCCGCCTCGAATCCGTACGCGCGCAGGCCGGCGATCGCGGCGTAGTTAGTGGACGGCCAGACCGAACCGCGCCAGTAGCCGTTCTCCGGATCGTAGTCCGGATCGGACGCCGAGAGCGTCGGGAGCGGAACCGGACGGTTGAAGTGCCGCTCGTCCTTCAACACGGAAACGAAACGTTCCGCGCGTTCCGGCGACGGTATTTTCGCCGGCAGAACCCAGAACGCGCCGGCGTGGAGGCGCGGAATGATTCCGGATTCCGTGAAGTCGTGGTAGAAACCGGTTTCTTCGCACCAGCACTTTTCGTTGACGAGCGCGGCGATGCGCGCGTGTTCCGCGATGAACGCCGCGGACTCGCCGGCCAGACCCAGCGCATCCGCGATTTCGGCGAGATTGAGCGCATCGAACGCCATCTGCGAGGAGATGTCGACCCAGCCGGCCTGACGGTTCCAGCAGTAATTCCGCGCGATGTTTTTAAGTCCGCCGTCCCAGTACCATTTAAGGTCTTCGCCGACCGTTTTCTCGGTCAGCTGTATGCCGCCGGCGGCGCGTTCTTCGAGCGTCATCCCGTGCGGCCAGCGCGGGAGGTCGTCCATGCCGCAACCGAGCGCGTCGCCGAAATACAGTCCGTCGGCGCGTTTGAAGTGCGCGTCGACCGACGCGTGGAAACGCACGAGACGCGGGTAGACTTCGCGCAGACGCTCGATCCCGGAGAATCCCTCGCGGAAGAGCGTGATTTCGGCCCACGAGAGGATCGGCGGATTGAGCGAAATCGGGTGCTCGGGCGACCAGCATACGCCGCCGCGGGCGGAGTATTCGCGGCCGATGAAGCCGTCGGGCTGCTGCATGCGGTAGAAATTGTCGAGCGTGGAGAAGACGGGGAACTCGTCGATTCCAGCATGGCGGGCCCACATGACGCCGAAGACGGAATCCCACAGGAAGAAACCGCCGAAGCCGCCGCCGGTCGCGAGGCGCGGGCCGAGCGGTACGAGAGTCGGTTGTTTTCTGCGGCCTTCTTCGACTTCGGCCATTTTGCGGCGGGCGATGCCGAGCGCCGCCTCGCGGTACTCCGCCACGAAAGTTCTGTCGCGTGAATAGTCTTTCATTTTTTTCGAGCGTGATTCCGATCAGGGAAGGAAGGCGAACCAGTAGGAGAGGATCACCGACACGGGCCGGATGTTGCGGTCCTCGAACTGCGCGCGGATTTTTTCGATCGTTTCGATGTACTGCAGCGCGCGGCGGATTTCGATTTTCGCGGCTTTCTCTTTGAGCGTTTCGCGGAACTCCTCGTAGCAGAGCGCGGCGTTTTCATCGAGCGCGAGGGCGAGCAGATCGCGGTACCAGTCCTGGATCGACACGAAAATCGAGAGCCGCAGCTCGCGTTCGCGCACGCCTATGAGCGCGGCGAGCGTGTCCTTGTCCATTTCCGGGGCGTTGGGATCGTCGGCGTTCTGCGATTTCTCCGCGCGGATCTGCGTTTCGGCCAGTTCGGATATTTCGTCGAACATCGTCTGGAATCGCGCGGCGGTGGCGGAGGCGTTGAGCTGCGCCGCGCACGAATGCTTCGCGAGGATTTCCGCCGTGCGGGAGCGCCAGGGTTCGTCGGGCGGCCGGCGTCCGGTCGAAAGGTTGAGCGTCTGGCAGCGCGAGCGCACCGTCGCGAGAAGCGCGTCGGGGCGGTCGGTCACGAGCAGCAGCAGCGTGGATTCCGGCGGCTCTTCGAGCGTCTTGAGAATCGCGTTGCCGGAAGAGTCGTTCATGCGGTCGGCCGACAGCATCATCGCGACCTTCCAACCGCCGGAGTAGGAGGACTGCGCCACCCACGGGAGAAATTTTTCCCGCACGGCCTCGATGCCGATCACGCGCGATTTCTTCTCCGGCTCCACGACGAGTATGTCCGGGTGTCCGCCGGAGGCGACGCGGCGGCAGTCGTCGCACGTTCCGCACGGCGCTTTTTCTTCGTTTTTGCAAAGCAGGAGCGCGGCGGTGCGGCGCGCGAAATCCAGGCCTTCGGCGCGCGGGTCTCCGATCACGATGTACGCGTGGGGGAGACGTCCGTTGGCGCGGCTGCGCCGGACTATGTCGAACGCTTCTTCGGAAGTCATGGCGTCAGTTCCCCGCGGCCGGCGTACACCGCGTACACGGCGCGCATGGTTTTCGCGGCTTCGGAGAACGGGAGCCCGCACGGAGCGCCGTCGGCGACGGCGCGCACGAAGTCG
>JAZUJQ010000410.1:0-1921 GCA_045642845.1 Kiritimatiellia bacterium | reverse complement strand
CGTTCCTTCGAGCTCGCGTTCGCCGGGGCGAAAGGCGCTGCGCTGCCGCGCGCGTTTTTCAACGCTTCGCTCGCCGTGGCCGTCGCGCCGCCGACGATCTGGGCCGATACCGCCCTCCCCGATCTTTCGCACGGAGAACGGCACGTCAAACCGAACGGCAAAGGCGTCGTTTCCGCGCGCACGTGGGCGCTTCCGGCGCTCGTCCATTTCCCCGATTACGGCACGATCCGAATCGAAGCGGTCGGTTGCGACGCCGAAATCCGCGAAGAGCTGATCCAATCGCATGAAATGGCAGGTCTCAACCTCGGCTTCCAGAACATGGGCGGACACCCGCAGTTCGTCGCGCTCCACCACGGCGTCTCCAGACTCACGTTCCGCCTGCGCACCCCAGCGCAAAAAGCGCGCCTGCGCTTCACCGTCGAAAAGGAAATTTCGCCCGCGGCCGGGTTCCTCGCCGATCCGAAATGGAACGCATTCCGCCGCCATTGGCTCGACAACTTCGCGCTCAACCGCGAAACGCTCAGCATGGGCGACCACATCGGACTTACCGGCATCGCGCATCTCTGCATCCACAACAAGGCGGACATGCTCCTGCTCTGCGACCCTAAGGACAACCCCGTCTTCGAACGCATCCGCGGACATCTCGTGCGCACCATCGACGTCTCCCTCGCGCACTGCCAGGCGCGCGACGGCGAGATTTCCTGGGAATACTGGAACAGGCCGAAGGCGCCGGAACGCAGGATCTGCGCGTTCGCGGACTGCACGTTTTCGAACGTGCTCGCCGCGCTCGTGGCGCTCAAGTTCGCGCCCGACCGCACGGAAAAGTGGCCCGACGCAATCGTGCGCGGCGCGGACTTCCTGCTCGGTCTGGACGCCGACGGCGACGGCCTGCTCGAGCTTCCGAACGGCGGCACGAAGTTCGACGACGGCTGGAACGAGCCGTACGACCGCCCGCGCATCTGGTGGGACAACATCGCGTTCGGACACAAGGACGCCTGGACGAACCTCCACGCGCACCGCGCGTTCCGCCTGCTGGTCCCCGTGCTGCACGCCAACGGACGCGCCGCCGACGCCGAGCGCTTCGAAAAATTCCTGCGCGCTTTCCCCGCGAAATTCCGCCGCGAATTCTACAATCCCGAAAGCGGGGTCGTGGCGGGGTGGCGCGACGTCGACGGCCGGCTCCACGACTACCGTTTCACGTTCCCGACCGCGCTCGCCGTCACCGAAAAAATCTTCACGAAGGCCGAATCGCGCCGAATGCTGCGCCGGCTCCTGAAATACATGAAGGACGCGGGCTTCGGCGACAACCGCTACGGCATCCCCGGAAACACGCTGCCGATCGCGACGGACGGCGACACGTTCGCATGGGAATTCATGGCGGGCTGGCCGCGCTACGAAAACGGCGGCTGCTGCGGCATGACCGCATGGCACTTCCTCAACGCGCTCTACGCCGCCGGAATGGAGAAGGAAGCCGACGACATCTACTTCCGCATGCTCGACACGCACGAACGTCTGCCCATGCACTCCGGACTTTTCCCGGGCTACATGGAAAGCATCGACTGGCGCACGAAGGACGGCAATCCCTGCGGATACAACTACCTGGCGGACAATTACACCTACCTCGCGGCGGGATACATCCACCACGCGAAAATCTCTCATCCGTTCTTCGCGTGACGCTCCGGCGCCCGCGCGCGTTCAGCGGCGGCGCAGTCCGTCCAGCAGCGCGCGGCGGCGCGGATTGTCGGCAGATTCGCGGAACGGCGCGCCCGGCGCGTCGCATTCGTGTTCGACGCTCCAGCCGCCCCATTCGCGGAACGCGTGGTAGGTCCAGTCGAAACCGAATTCTTCGAACATGCCGATGCAGTCGGCGATGTATTCTCCGGCGCCCTCGCCCCACGCTATCGCCGAAAACTCACCGACG
>JAZUJQ010000409.1:0-10064 GCA_045642845.1 Kiritimatiellia bacterium | reverse complement strand
CGAAAACGCCGAACGCATGCAGCGCACCGCGCTCCGCACCTGCATGCCGCCGGTGCCGACCGAGCTCTTCCTCGAAGCGCTCCGCCGCGTCGTCAAGGCCAACATCGATTACATCCCGCCTTACGGCACGGGCGGCTCGCTCTACATCCGTCCGCTGCTCATCGGCACGGGTCCGCAGATCGGCGTGGCGCCGGCCTCGGAGTACACGTTCCTCATCCTCGTGACGCCGGCGGGCGCCTACTACAAGGGCGGGCTCAAGCCGGTGCGCGCCGTCATTCTCGACGATTACGACCGCGCCGCGCCTCTCGGCATGGGCGACGTGAAGGTGGGCGGCAACTACGCCGCGTCGATTTTCGCGCACGAATCCGCCAAGAAGCAGGGTTTTCCGGTCGAGCTTTACCTCGACGCCAAAACACACACGCTCGTGGAGGAATTCGCCACGTCGAACTTCCTCGGAATCAAAAAGGACGGCACGTACGTCACGACCGATTCCCGTTCCGTGCTGCCGTCCGTCACGAACCGCACGCTCATGGAAATCTGCCGTGACAAAGGCCGCGCCGTCGAGCGCCGCCCGCTCCCCTACACCGAGCTGCGCGACTTCACCGAAATCGCGGCCTGCGGCACCGCCGTGGTCGTGACGCCGGTCTATGAAATCGTCCGCGGAAAAGACGTCATCACGATCGGCGACGCCGATTCGTGCGGCCCCGTCGTCCAGGACCTCTTCGAGACGGTCCAGGGCATCCAGTACGGCGAACTTCCCGACACGCACGATTGGTGCTGGGAAATCTGAACATCGAACGCGAATCAAGGGACCCCCGGCGAATGAATCCGCTCTTCCTCGTTCTGACCGCGCCGTCCCGCGCCGGCAAATCGACGCTCATCCGCATGCTCCGTGAAGAATTCCCGTTCATGCGGTATTCGGTGTCGTGCACGACGCGCGCCCCGCGCGGCGCCGAACAGGACGGCGTGGCGTACCATTTTCTCACGGACGAGGTTTTCGCCGCGAAAGTCGCCGCCGGGGAGTTCCTCGAACACGCGATCGTGCACGGCCACCGGTACGGCACTTTGAAAAGCGCCGTCGCCGGCCCCCTTGCGGAGGGAGGGTCGATACTGCTCGACATCGACGTCGCCGGCGCCGCGCAGGTGCGCGCCGCCCTCGCGTCCGAACCGGGCGATTCGAACCTCCGGCGCGGGTTCACCGACGTGTTCATCGACATTCCCTCCATCGAAGAGCTCCGCCGCCGTCTTGAAAAAAGAGGCGAAGACACACCGGAGACGATCGAAGTCCGTCAGCGGAACGCGGAGGGCGAACGCGCGCGCAAAGGCGAATTCTCGCACATCGTCGTGAACGACGTGCTCGAGGACGCCTACGCGCAGCTGCGCGAAACGGTCGTGAGGAAACTCGGAATCGGTTGAAATCCGCGGTAGAACGGACGGAGGATACGGAATGAAGGCGAAGAAAACGTCATTGAACGGCAAAAAAATCGTGCTCGGCGTGACCGGATCCATCGCGGCGTACAAAGCGTGCGAACTGTGCCGTCTCTACATCAAGGCCGGCGCCGAGGTGGCCGTCGTGATGACCGACGGCGCGCAGAAGTTCGTCACGCCGCTCACGTTCCAAACCCTTTCCCGGAACCCGGTCACGACCGCGCTCTTCGACCCGGCCGCCGCATGGGATCCCAAACACGTGTCGCTCGCCGCGTGGTGCGACCTCGCCGTCGTGGCGCCGTGCACCGCGAACGTCATCGCCAAGATGGCGTGCGGAATCGCGGACGACGCGCTTTCCAGCTTCCTGCTGGCCTGCTCCAAACCCAAACTCGTCGCGCCGGCGATGAACGAAGGCATGCTCGCGAACCCCGCCACCCAGAACAACATCGCCGTTCTGCGCGGGCGCGGCGTCGCGGTCATGGAATGCGGCGACGCCGAACTGGCGAGCGCATCGACCGGCCGCGGCCGCATGCCCGAACCCGCCGACGTCTTCGCGGCGACTCTGGCGCTGCCATGACCGTCGCGCAGGTCGCGGCCGACGCCGCCGTCGACCGGACGTTCGATTACATCGTCCCGCCGGCGCTCGCCCCGCGCGTCGTTCCGGGCGCGCTGGTGCGCGTTTCGTTTTCGCACCGCATCATCGAAGGCGTCGTCGTTTCGCTTTCGGATGAATCGGAATTCGCGGCGAAACTCAAACCCGTCGACAGCGTAGGCGACGAACCCGTGCTTTCCCCTCCTCTCGTCGAACTGGCGAAGTGGATGTCGGCGTATTACGTCGCGCCGATCGGGCTGTGCATAAAAACGATGGTGCCGCCGAAAGTGCGCGGCGGAGTGGACCGCGATTCGTTCCGCCGAATGCTCGCCGTGAAACGCTCAGTCGCGCCGACGGGCGTGACTCCGACGCCGCGGCAGCGCGAAATCCTGGACCGTCTCGGCGACGGCGAAGAATTTCTCACGGGCTTCTGCGAAGCGTGGGGCTTTTCGCCGCAGACGCTGCGCCGGATGCAGAAGGACGGACTCGTTGAAATTTTCGAAAAAGTAGCGCGCCGCGATCCGCTTTCCGGACGGCGCGTGCTGCCGAGCAAACCGCTCGCGCTCACGCCGGAACAGGCGGCCGCGCTCAAGACGATCGTCGGCGCCGGCGGAAAGCCGGTGCTGCTCAACGGCGTCACCGCGAGCGGCAAAACGGAAGTCTATCTGCAGGCGATAGCCGCCGTGCTCGCGCGCGGAAAAAGCGCGATCGTGCTCGTGCCGGAGATCGCGCTCACGCCGCAGACGATCAACAGATTCGTCGCGCGGTTCGGAGAAATCGTCGCCGTGCTCCACAGCAGGCTTTCAAACGGCGAACGGCACGATGAATGGCAGCGCCTGCGCTCCGGCGCGGCGCGCGTGGTCGTCGGTCCCCGTTCGGCGCTCTTCGCGCCCGTGCGGGATCTGGGGCTCATAGTGGTCGACGAAGAGCACGAACCCAGTTACAAGCAGGACGAAACGCCGCGCTACCAGGCGCGCGACGTCGCCGTGATGCGCGCGCACATAGAGAAGTGCGACGTGACGCTCGGCTCCGCGACGCCGTCGCTGGAAAGCTGGAACAACGCGAAAAACGGGAAATACGCGCTTGCCGTGATGCGCTCGCGCGCCACGGAAATGCAGCTGCCGCACACATCGGTCGTCGACATGCGCGGTGAAGCCGCGAAGAACGACGGCCGCATGCCGGTGTTCTCCGAGACTCTGATCCAGGCGATGCGCAACCGGCTGGACAACGGCGAACAGACGATGCTGTTCCTCAACCGCCGCGGCTGGGCGACGGCCGTCACGTGCCCGAGCTGCGGCCATTCGGAGGTCTGCGACAACTGCTCGGTCGGCATGACCTGGCACCGCGACGACGACGTGCTGCGCTGTCACATATGCGGCGCGTACCGCAGCGTCCCGCGCACGTGTCCCGAATGCGGCTGCGAAGACTACCGCCGCGTCGGCTCCGGCACGCAACGCGTGGAGGACATCGCGCGCAGAATCTTCCCCGGCGCGAAAATCGCGCGCATGGATCTGGACGTCACCACGCGCAAACGTTCGCACGAAGACATTCTCGGCGAGTTCCGCGACGGCAAAACCGACATTCTCATCGGCACGCAGATGATCGCAAAAGGGCTGGACTTCCCGAACGTCACGCTCGCCGGCGTGATGCACGCCGATTCAGCGCTGCACATCCCGGACTTCCGCGCGGCCGAACGCACGTTCCAGCTCATCGCGCAGATGGCGGGGCGCGCCGGGCGCGGCGCGAAAGCCGGCGACGTGATCGTGCAGACGACCGATCCGACGCATCCGGCGATCGTCTGCGCGGCGCGCGGCGATTACGAAACGTTCGCGGAAGGCGAAATGGAGGAGCGCCGGATGCTGCGTTATCCGCCGTTTTCGCACTACGCGCTGCTCACCGTGCGTTCGGAAGACAGAACCGAAGCCGAAAACCACGCGGCGCTTCTGGCCTCGGCCATCGGAACCGGCGACGGCTACGTGCTCGGCGCCCCGTGCCCCGCCCCGATCGAAAAAGCGAACGGAAAATGGCGCTACCAGCTGACGCTGCGCGGCGAACGCGCGTCCGTCGTGATCGGCCGCATCCGCGCTGCCCTCGCGGCCTGCCGGGCGAACGACCGCATCCACGTGGCCGTGGACATCGACGCGCTCGGATGATCCGTTCAGCGCTTCCTCGCCCTGCGGCGGAAGAAGGCGCGGACGACGTCGATGGGATCGGCCGCGGTCGAAAACTCCATGCTGTCGATTTTCGCGCGGCGGAACATCGCCTGCAGGGCGTCCCGGCGTTTGCGCGCCGCGACGGCGAACGAAACGCGCAACGCGCGCGAAGACAGATCCACCCAGACGGTTTCGCCAGTCTCCGGATCTTCGAGTTCCACGGGCCCGGCGTCCGGAAGCGCTTCTTCGGCCGGATCGGAAATCGTGCAACAGACCAGATCGTGGCGGCGTGCCAACGCCGCCAATCGAGTTTCGTATCCCGAATCCTGAAAGTCCGAAATCAGGAACACCACGGACTTGCGGCGCTGGACGGCGTCGAAATGCTCAAGCGCGGCGGCGATGTCCGTGCCGCCTTCGGCACGGTCCGCCGCAAGCACCTCGCGCACGATGCGAGCCACGGCGTTGCGGCCCTTGCGCGGCGGGATGCAGCGCTGGACGCCGTCTGAAAACAGAATCAGGCCGACGTTGTCCTGGTTGCGGATCGACGTCAGCGCGAGCAGGCAGGCTATTTCGGCGGCGAGTTCCGCCTTCGTGGAAACCTTGCCGCGGGAGGAACCGAACGACTGCGAACCGGACACGTCCACGAGGAACATCACGGTCAGTTCGCGCTCTTCGCTGAAGCGCTTGACCTGCGGCAGTCCGGTGCGCGCGGTGACGTTCCAGTCTATCGAACGCACGTCGTCGCCCGGCACGTATTCGCGGATTTCGTCGAATTCGATGCCCTGGCCTTTGAACGACGAATGGTAATCGCCCGAAAGCCGGTCGTCGACGAGTTTCCTGGTGAGGATCCTGATGGACCCCACCTTCTTCATCAATTCTTCGGTCGAAATCGCCACGGCCCGATACAGCTGATCACCTGATCGCCGCCGGATACGGCTCGAGCATCAGCTCGCGGAACCGGCCGATCTCTTCGCGCGTGAAGCCGAGATCGAGCACGTAGGCCTCGACCTTGTCGTTTATCGTCGCGCCCGGAAAGTCCATGAACGCTTCCACGAGATGGTCGAAACGGTCCGCGTGATTCAAACCCGGATCGGGATTCCAGAATCCGGTCGCCTCCCAGTCGAGGTACAGTTCCTCTTCGCTCACGCCGAGCAACGCGTTCAGGATGAACGCCACGGCGCCGGTGCGGTCCTGCCCGGCGATGCAGTGGAAATCGACCGGATACGCCGCCGGATCGAGGAACACGCGGAACACCTTCGTGAACTGCTCCCTGCCCCACGCGTTCTGCATTCCGCCGTACGCGGCGGAGGAGATGTGCCGCCACGCCACGGTTTCGCCGAGCGGAGAACCGGTCATGCCGTAGCATTCGCCGTCGCTGCGCAGATCGATGTCGGTGCGGACGCCGAGCGTGTTCAGCATCCAGGCGCGCGATGCGTCGTCGAGACGCGCCGCGCCGGGAATCATGCCGGACTTCACGCGGAACAGATCGTTGGTCTCGTCGGCGCGGTCTTTGACCAGGCGCGAGAACACTTCGGAGTTCGGAAGCGAATCGAGCGTGACGCACGACATCGACAGTCCGACCGAACCGGCGCGCACGACGAACGCCAGAACGTTCGTTCCCTTGCGGAGAGTCACGGGAACGATCCAGTCGTTCACGGTCTTCGAGGCGCGGCGGTTGCCGGCCGGGATTGAACGGTCGATCGCGAGTTCGCCGTTGGCGTAAAGCCTCCACCACCAGTCCGCGCCGCAGCCGAGCAGAATTTCACCGTCGGACGCGGATTCCACGGTCTGCATGAACACCGCAAGGCGCGTATGTGCGTCCTCCGCCGCGAACGCAGCGAGCGCGCAGCGCCCGTTCTCGTCGGCGGTGACTTTTCCGCCCACTCCGCCCAGCAACGACTCGGGGATCGAGTCAAGTCCTGCGACCGCGGCGGCGAGTTCGGTTTCGTTCGTGGCGTCCGGCAGGAAAAGAGTCCAGTCGCGGGACACCGCCACGGGCAGCACGGTGACGAGATTCGTGTCCGCGGCAAGCGCCGAATAGCGTTCGATGTCGGCGACGAGTTTCTTTTCGCGGGCGGCGACGGCGCCGTCCTTGTCCAGAGCCAGCACTTCTTCGCGGGTGTAGTAAACGTCGCTGGCGTTGTCGTTGAGGCCGGCGGTGCGGATGATCGCGCCCTGACGCACGCGACGGCCGCCGCGGCCGATGCGGCCGCCGAGGTCGCGCACGTTCGGCACGCCGGGCACGCGGATGAGCCGCGGCGCACGGTCTTCGGTCGAGAACGTGACGTGACGCGAAGCGACCACCGCGCCGAGTTCCCGGACATACAGAGAGAAGCGGTAGTCGCGGGCGATTTCAAGATTGTCGACGGTGACCGAATCCCCGACCGTGTCGGCGCGGAACACCGGAAGACCGTCGGGAAGACGGCTGACTTCCACCGTGAACACGGGCGCCGCCCCGGTGTCCGACGTCCATTTCCACGCCAGAGTCACACCCTGCGGATAATATCCGAGGTCACGCATTTCGTGCCGGAACGCCTTGTCGGCGAACTTCGCGCGGCGCTCTTCGCGCGGCATGTCGAGATAAGCCTTCTGCCCTTCGCTGAGCAACGGCACCGTCTCTCCGTACTTCGGAGAAACGATTTCCAACTTTGCGGCGAACGCGGCGGCCGCCGCGAAAACGAGGAACAACGGGGTTTTGCGTACTTTCATGCCGCGGAGTATAGCAAAACGCGACCGATCACGGCGCACGGCCGCAGACTTTTGGCGTGATTGAAAACGAATCGATCGCGGTCGGGCAATTCAGTTCTGTTCCAGCCCGTGCGCGCCGAATCGGTGGTGCGAAGCAACGACGATTCGGCGGAGCGGGAGCTTCACGGATCGGAGTTTCTTTCAACGCTGCCAAAGCGCGGGTTGCCGGGGCGCGGGGTGAAAAACTCCGACGGCTGTCAAACATGCTCCGCTACCGCTCCGCCTTGTTTCACGGCGTTCAGCCGGTATGCTTTTGGCGTGATGGGAATCGAATCGATCGCGTTCGCATAACTCTGTTCAGTTCCAAATCTTTCAATAACCACGGGTAACACGGATCGGCTGCGCTGACGCTTGCCGTTTTCCCGCCGCGCCGAGCGTGAGCGAGCCACATCCGTGAAATCCGTGGTTCACCAAGTTCAACTTGCCCGTGCGCGCAGAATCGGTGGTGCGAAGCAACGGCCATTCTGCGGAGCGGTGGCGGTGGCTCCACGGATCGGAGTTTCTTTTCAAACGGCAACGGCGCGGGGTGCCGGGATCAACCTTTGCGCATGCGCGGAACGAGCGCGGGGACGGTGGCGCTGTGCGCGGGCGGACGTTTGACCAGGGCCGAAGGCGCGCCCTTGGCTACGATGCGGCCGCCGCCTTCGCCGCCGTCCGGGCCGAGGTCCAGAAGATAATCCGCCTCGGCGAGAATGTCCGGATTGTGTTCGACGACGAGAACCGTGTGCCCGGCGTCCACGAGCCGGTGCAGCACCTCGATGAGTTTCCTCACGTCGAGAGCGTGCAGACCCACCGTCGGTTCGTCCAGCACGTACAGCGTGGCCGGAACCTTGCGGCCCGGCTTCGGCGTGCACCGCGCGAGTTCAGTCACGAGCTTGATGCGCTGCGCTTCGCCGCCGGAAAGAGTCGACGACCGCTGCCCCAGCGCCAGATAGCCGAGCCCGACGTCGCACATCAGACCGAGCGCGTGTTTTATCGCGGGATGATCCGCGAAGAAACCGAGCGCTTCGTCGGCGCGCATCTCGAGCACGTCGGCGATCGTGCGTCCGTTCAAACGCACCGAAAGGGTTTCAGGCGTGAAGCGCGCGCCGCCGCATCGTTCGCATCGCGACTGAACCTCCGGCAGAAACGCCATTTCGGAGCGGACCACGCCCTGACCTTCGCACACCGGGCACCGGCCGCCCTCGACGTTGAACGAAAACCGCGCCGCGCTCCAGCCGCGCAGACGCGCCTCCGGCGTCGCGGCGAACAGATCGCGGATATCGCTCCAGATTCCGATGTAGGTCGCCGGACACGACCGCGGCGTGCGCCCGATCGGAGACTGATCGACCTCCAGCATGCGCCGCAGCGTTTCGGCGCCTGTCAGCGTTTCGCAACCGTTCGGTTTGACGCGCAGTCCGCGGGTCGAGTTGATCAGACTTCCGGCGATCACCTCGCGCACGAGCGTCGACTTGCCCGATCCGGACACGCCGGACACCGCCACGAGGCGCCCCAGCGGCAGCGCGACATCCAGATTTTTCAGATTGTGCAACGATGCACCGCCGACCTTCAACCACGAGGCCGCGTCGCCGGGCTTCGGAAGCGGACGCGATTTTCCGCGCAACGGATGCACCATCGGCGCGGACAGCGCGCGCCCGGTCGCGGATTCGGGGTTCGCGAGAATCTGCGCCGGAGAACCTTCGGCCACGATGCGGCCGCCGCCGGTTCCGGCGGACGGGCCGACGTCGATGACATGATCGGCGCGCATGACGGTTTCTTCGTCGTGTTCGACGACCACGACCGTGTTGCCGGCGTCGCGCAATCCGCAGAGCGTGTCCAGCAGACGCGTGTTGTCGCGCACGTGCAGCCCGATCGTCGGCTCGTCCAGAATGTAGCACACGCCGCGCAGATTGGAACCGAGCTGCGCCGCAAGACGGATGCGCTGCGACTCGCCGCCGGAAAGCGTGGGCGCGGCGCGGTCGAGCGACAGATACCCGAGGCCGGACGATTCGAGAAAGCCCAGACGCGAACGCAGATCCGCGACGACGTCGCGCGCCACCTCGGCCTCGCGCGGTTTGAGTTTGAGCTTCGAGAACCACGAGAGCGCGTCCGAAACGCTCCATGCCGCGAAATCGGCGAAATTGAAACCGCGGAACGTGACGCCGCGCGCGACGGCGCTGAGGCGCGTGCCGTTGCACAACGGACACGTGCGCAGACGCCGCCCTTCGTCGGACGCTTCTTTGACCATGTCCGCGAACCCCTGGGAAAAACGGCGGCCCTTGTCGCGCTCCGCGATGGTCACGGCCTTCGTGCGCTTGAGACCGGTCACGCCGTAGCCCTGGCACTTCGAGCACCAGCCGAGATGGGAGTTGAACGACAGCATGCGCGGATCCGGCCGGCCGAACTCGCGGCCGCAGCACGGACACGAAAGTTCAGACGTCCCGCCGCCGCGCAGAGGCGACCATCCCGGCACCGTTTCGCCGCAGTCGGGACACTTCAGCTCTCCGAGCGAAAGCAGCAGCAGGCGCAGATCGCCCGCCAGTTCGGCGGTCGTGGCGACGGTGCTGCGCAATCCGCCGCGGCTGATGCGCTGCTCGATGGCCACGGTGGGCGGAAGATGCAGCACCGACTTCACGTCCGGACGCGCCGGCGGCTGTATGAACATTCTGGCGTAGGCGTTGAGACACTCGAGATAACGGTTGCGGCCTTCGGCGAAAAGAATGTCGAACGCGAGAGTCGATTTGCCGGACCCCGACACGCCGGTGATGACGTTGAACCTGCCGATCGGCAGCGCCACGTCTATGTTTTTGAGATTGTTTTCGCAGGCGCCGAGCACCTCCACGGCCGCCGGCGCCGGCGCGGGAAGCGAGACGCACGGCGCTTTTTCGGCGGCGCGGCGCGCGGCGTCTCCGCCCTCGAAAAACCGCGCAAGCGCCTCGCCCGTGAACGTGCCGGACTCCGCCACGGCGCGCGGCGAACCCTCGGCGACAATGAGTCCGCCGCCGTCTCCGCCTTCAGGACCGAGGTCGATCACGTGATCGCACGCGGCGATGAAGTCGAGATTGTGCTCGATGGCGACGACCGAATGCCCGGCGGCGACGAGCCGGCGCAGCACACGAAGGAGAGCGTGCACGTCGTCCGTGTGGAGTCCCGTGGTGGGCTCG
>JAZUJQ010000408.1:0-2058 GCA_045642845.1 Kiritimatiellia bacterium | reverse complement strand
GTTCATCGCGACGCTCGGCACGTATTCCGTGTTCCGGTCGCTTGCGCTCTACATCGCCGATTCCGGCAACGTCACGACCTCGTGCGCCGCGATCACGCGGTTCGGCTCATCGTATTTCCTCGGGCTTCCCACGCCGGCGTGGGCCATGCTCGGGCTCACGGCCGCGCTCGGCGTCGCGCTCGCCCGCACGCCCTTCGGGAAACATGCTCTGGCCACCGGCGCGAACGAACGCGTCGCCCGGTTCGCCGGCATAAACACCGGGCGCGTCCGTTTCATCGCGTTCACCGTCACGGGCGCGCTCGCCGGTTTCTCCGCGTTTCTCTTCCTCGGCAGGCTTTCGACGATTTCGTCTTCGAACGCGGGCATGCTCTACGAACTCGACGCGGTGGCGTCGGTGATCATCGGCGGCACGGCGATGAGCGGCGGCCGCGGCAACGTGTTCGGCACGCTCGTCGGCGTGCTCGTTCTTGGAATCGTCTCCAACCTGCTCGATCTCTGGAGCGTGAACGTGGCGCTGCAAGGCACCGTGAAAGGGCTCGTGATCATTCTCTCCGTTCTAATCCAACGCAAACAAAAATGAAAAAAACTCTGACAGCGGCGGCCTGCGCGCTTTCCGCGATCTTTCTCGCTTCGTGCTCGGGCGGCGACGCTTCCGGCGCCGGAAAAAAACTCACCATCGGAATTTCCATCCCCACGGCCGACCACGGCTGGACGGGCGGCGTGGTCTACTGGGCCGGCCGCGCTAAGGCCGACATCGAAGCCGCGAACCCGGACGTCCGCGTGCTGATTTCTTCGGCGAAGGATTCCGCCGATCAGGTGTCCGGAGTCGAAAATCTCCTCGTGCAGGGGATCGACGCGCTCGTGATACTCCCGAACGAACCCGCGCCGCTCACGCCGGTGTGCCGTCAGGCCGTCGGCAAAGGCGTGAAACTCGTCACCGTCGACCGCAACATCACCGAACCGATAATGGATCTGGCGATCGCGGGCGACAACCCGGGCTGCGGCCGCGTCGCGGCGGAAGAACTGGTCAAGCTCCTCGGAGGCAAAGGCAAAATCGCTTTCATGGAAGGCATCCTCTGCCAGGTGAACACCGACCGCGTGGAAGCGTTCAAGAAGGTCATCGCCGAACATCCTGAAATGGAAATCGTCGATTCGGGCAGCGCCGAATGGTCGACCGAAAAAGGTCTCAAACTCATGGAGAACTTCCTCCAGAAGAATCCGCGGCTCGACGCCGTGTGGACCGGCGACGACGACGTTCTGCTCGGCGCGCTCACCGCTTACCGCGAATCCGGCCGCACCGACCTCAAGTGCCTCTTCGGAACCGGCGGCTCCAAGGCCGTGGTCAAAATGATTCTCGACGGCGATCCCGTGGTCAACCACACGGTCACGTATCCGCCCCGCATGATCTACACGGGCGCGGAAAAGGCGCTCGAAATCCTCCGTGACGGCGCACCCGCCGAAAACACGCTCGTCATTCCCGCGACGGCGGTGGACGCTTCCAACGCCGCCGAAAACTATTTCCCCGATTCGATCTATTGATCACAAAAACATTCTGAAAGGAAACACGCAATGTCAGTGAATCTCGACTGGAACAATCTCGGTTTCAAATACCGCGACACCGCCGCGCACGTGGAATACCACTGGAAGGACGGCGCGTGGGACTCCGGAGAAATGGTCTCCGAGCCCTACCTCAAAATGCACATCGCCGCGGCGTGCCTGCACTACGGTCAGGAATGCTTCGAAGGCATGAAAGTCTTCCGCCAGAAGAACGGCCGCATCGTCTGCTTCCGTCCGCGCGAAAACGCCGAACGCATGCAGCGCACCGCGCTCCGCACCTGCATGCCGCCCGTTCCGACCGAACTCTTCCTCGAAGCGATCCGCCGCGTCGTCCAGGCGAACATCGACTACATCCCCCCCTACGGCACCGGCGGTTCGCTCTACATCCGCCCGCTGCTCATCGGCACGGGCCCGCAAATCGGCGTCGCGCCCGCTTCCGAATACACCTTCCTCATCCTCGTCACCCCGGCGGGCGCCTACTACAAGGGCGGCCTCAAGCCC
>JAZUJQ010000407.1:0-1624 GCA_045642845.1 Kiritimatiellia bacterium | reverse complement strand
TCAAAAAAGTTCTTCGAACTTGAATACACGCACGGTTTGATCGTGCAAAGACACGGCGAAACGCTGCTCGAGCAGTACCGCGCGCCGTGCGGCCCGGCCGACAGGCACCAGATGTTCTCGCTGTCGAAGAGTTTCACCTCGACGGCGTTCGGCATCGCGCGCGGCGAAGGCCTCGTTTCGCTCGACGACAAGGTCGTCTCGTTCTTCCCCGAATTCGATTCGGAGCGCGTGTCCGAACGCATGCGCCGCGTCACTCTCCGCAACCTGCTCACGATGTCGAGCGGGCACGCGTCCTGCGCCCTGTTCGGCGAAAACTACGCCAGATTGAGGACCGGTCGGCACTTCGACAACGATCTCCCGCTCGTGAGGAACATTCTTGAAAGCGAACTCGCTTTCGAACCCGGCGCGAAGTTCGTCTACAACACCGGCGCGACGTATCTGGTTTCCGCCGTGCTCCAGAAGGTCACCGGCATGCGCGTCTCGGAATATCTGCGGCCGAGGTTCTTCGACCCGCTCGGAATCGGGCGCGACGTCGTCTGGGACCGCACGGAAGACGGCATCGACCAGGGCGGCTGGGGACTCAATCTCACGGTGCGCGAAATCGCCGCGGCATCCGACGTGTGGCTGCTCGGAGGCGTGACGCGCGACGGCCGCCGCCTCATTCCGGAAGACTACATGAAACTCGCGTCGTCCAAGCAGATATCAAACGGCGATCCGGCGCAGCCGTCCGATTGGTCGCAGGGCTACGGATTCCAGTTCTGGATGACCCGGCGCGGATCATTCCGCGGGGACGGCGCCGCCGGACAGCTCGCCGTTATGCTGCCGCAATACGACGCGATCGTCGCCTGCACCGCCGGATTGGCGGACATGCAGAAGCAGCTGGACGTCATATCCGACGAGCTGCTTCCCGCGCTTGAAGCCGACGAGTCCGCCCCGGTAGCACCGCCGGATCCGGTCTTCCCCTGGTTCGCCGAACCTGCGGCTGAACCCGATCCCGCCTTCACGAAGCCCGTTTCCTTCGCGGTGGACGGACATGACGAGACCGGGCTTGAACGAGTCGCGCTGCGTCCCGAAAACGGCGGCCTCGCGCTCGAGCTTTCGTTCGCGGACGGAATCACCGACGTTTTCCGCGGCGGCTACGCCGAACCGATGCGCGGCGTGACTTCGCATGCGGCGCAGCTGCACGTTTTCGAAACGTACGGCCGCGCGCGCTGGACCGAGCCCGGCAAAGTCGAATTTCACGCGGTTCTTCCGTGCACGACGTGCCGTTTCACGTTCGAGCTCGACATTCCGTCGAAAACGTTCAGCTGGAACACGCCGATCCTCTTCGCGCGCGACTGGCTCGCGAACCGCACGTTCAGCCTTTCCTGACGCATGGACGCACCCGCCGCAGAATCGCCCGTTTTACGAGTCGCCGGACTCGAAAAATCGTTCGGACCGGTCAAAGTTCTGAGCGGGGTCTCGTTTTCGATCGGCAAAGGGCGCATCATCGGACTGGTCGGCGAAAACGGCGCCGGCAAATCCACCCTCGTGCGCTGCATCTGCGGCTCCACCGAACCCGACGCCGGCACGATCGAACGCAACGGCGCGGCGTGCATGGTGCCGCAGGAGTTCTCGCTGATCC
>JAZUJQ010000406.1:0-1808 GCA_045642845.1 Kiritimatiellia bacterium | reverse complement strand
GAGGATCTCGTCGGCGCGGGATATTCCACGTCGGTCCCGGCGCTCGTGAAAATTTCCGAAGATGCGATCACGGGCTTCAGTTACGGTGACTTCGATCTCGCCGACGGCGGCGACATGATGTTCACGGATGCCGACGGCATCGTGATTCCGCATGAAGTCGACACTTGGAACGAGTCCGGAACGTCGCTGGTCTGGGTCAAGCTGCCTTCTACCGCGGCCGACACCGTGATCCGCATGTATTACGGCAACGGCGCGACATCGCCAGTGCCGGCGAGCGGCGTCTGGTCCGATTACGTCGGCGTGTGGCATTTGAACGAACAGGCCGGAGCGGACACGGATCTTACGGTTCACGACTCGACCGCCAACGGTTACGACGGCACGGCTTACGGCGTGCCTACTTCGGGCACGAGCGAGGGCCGGCTCGGCAAAGGCTGGCAGGTGTCCGGCGCGACTTCGCAAACCAAGGACGCCGGCGGCATCGTGATCGATTCGACCGGTGGCGTCACGCTCGGGGCGCAGGTCACGCTGTCGTGCTGGCTCAAGCACGCCGATCAGAACTACTACTACGACCACGTCTTTTTCCGTAAAACCGCCGCCAACGGCACGGGCGGATACTCTTCGGAATTCAACAACGCCACGGCCACGCAGTTGAACGTTTACGGCGGTTCCAGCGCGAAATACACGGCGAACGTGTCTTCGGCCAGAAACGCCTGGACCCATTACGCTTTGTGCTTCGACGGGGCGAAGGCTTATTCGGTCTGCAACGGTGCGCCTACCGGTTCCGGATCCGTTGCGGCGATAACGGACAACGGGCAACCAGTCGCTTTCGGCAACAGCAGCTCGCACAACGATGTTTCGTGGAAAGGCGTCATCGACGAGATCCGTATCCGCAGAGGCGCGTACGATCCGGATTACATCGCCGCCGAATACAAGGCCATGAATCTCGGTTCCGCCGATATTTTCGAGTACGGCAATGTCACCGCGATGGATGCGACGCGCGTCCTCATGGACGAGCCGACGCTTGTCCGCGACGGTTCCGATTGGCTGTTTTCCGTGAAAGTGAACGGCGGGTCCGGTTCGGTCAGCGCCGTTTACACCGACCTTACGTCGCCGGGAACCTCGGTCAGCAATTTGATCGAGACCGCCGTCGTTCCAGGAGACACCTGCGTGGATTCGCCGTCGCTTGTCGAAGGGCACATGTATTCGTTCAGCGCCGTGGCGCTGTCCTCCGGCGGAACGCAGTCGTCCGCGGACGGTTCGTACAATGCGTATCTGGGCGCGGTGACGATTTCCAAGACCGCGGACGCCGATGAAACGTTGATGACGCCCGGTGTGTTCACGGTCGCCGCCGAAGACGCGCTTCCGGCGGATTTGATCGTCCGTTACGCCGTCGGCGGAACTGCCGTCGCCGGCGTAACGTACGAGGCGCTGTCCGGTTCGGTCGTGATCCCCGCCGGTTCGCAGAGCGCTGCGATCGGAGTTTTTCCGATTTACAGTTCTGAAACGACCGAAGACGTGACGGTCGTCGCGGAGCTTCTGGATTCGACCGCCGCGTACGCGTCGGGTTCTGCCACGGTCACCGTGGTCAACGCTTCGGCGGATCCGTACGTCCGTTACATCGCGGAAGACGGCGATGACGCCAATTCCGGATTGTCCGCGTCCGATCCGATGGCCACGCTCGCGGCCGCGATCGAGTCGCTCGGCGATCTGGCCGATGATCACGACTGCACGATTTTCGCCGGGCGTGGCGAGTACGCGCTGGCTCCGTCCGCATCCGGTCCGACCGAATGGTCAATCGTGATCGACGG
>JAZUJQ010000405.1:0-5041 GCA_045642845.1 Kiritimatiellia bacterium | reverse complement strand
CCGCCTACGGTGCGTTCGTCGAGATCGCGCCCGGCATCGAGGGTCTCGTCCATATCAGCGAGTTCAGCTGGACGAAGCGCGTTGCGCGTGCGTCCGACATGCTCAACGTCGGTGATGAGGTCAACGTGGTCGTCCTCTCGGCCGACATCGAGAACCAGAAGATCGCGCTCGGCATCCGCCAGACCGAAGAGAACCCCTGGGACAGCGTCGCCGAGCGTTATCCGGTCGGCACCCGCATCAAGGGCGCGATCCGGAACTTCACGTCCTACGGCGCGTTCGTGCAGCTTGAAGACGGCATCGACGGCATGATCCACGTGTCCGACATGAGCTGGACGCGCAAGATCAACCATCCGTCCGAGCTCCTCAAGAAGGGTCAGGAAGTCGAAGCCGTCGTGCTCGGCGTGGACACCGAGAACCAGCGCATCTCCCTCGGCCTCAAGCAGGCGCAGGAAGATCCCTGGACCACGATCACCTCGCACTACGCCGTCGGCCAGACGGTCAAGGGCAAGGTCTCCAAGATCGCTTCCTTCGGCGCGTTCGTCGAACTCGAGGGCGGCGTGGACGGTCTCGTCCACATCTCCCAGATCGCCGAAGAGCACGTCGAGAAGGTCAAGGACAAGCTTTCGATCGGTCAGGAAGTCGAGGCGCGCATCGTGCGCATCGACCGCGACGACCGCCGCATCGCGCTTTCGCTGCGTCCCGCCGGCGCGGCCGACGAGGACTTCGTCATGCCCGAGGAGTACAAGGGCGAGGGCGAAGGTCTCAAGGCCGGGCAGAACATCGTCGGTCTCGCGTCCGCGTTCGATCAGGCTTTCGCCGCCAGCGGCGAAGAGTGGTCGCCCGTCGCGGATTCCGACAACAAGTGATCGGATCGTTACGATCCGCTCAAACGCCGGGGCCTCGCCGCCCCGGCGTTTTTCTTTTGCGTAAGAACGCCGTTTTTGCTAGTGTTCTCCGCAACCGAAACAACGGGAACACCGTCATGAAAACATTCGAATCGCTGTTCGCGGAGCTTACCGCGAAGGCCGCGGCCAAGGATCCTGCGTCAGGCACCGTGAAGGAACTGGAGAAGGGCGTGCACTTCATCGGCAAGAAGGTCGTCGAGGAAGCGTCCGAGGTGTGGATCGCCGCCGAGTACGAAGGCAACGACCGCACGGCCGAGGAAATGTCGCAGCTTCTTTATCATGTGCAGACGATGATGATCGCGAAGGGCCTCAAGCTCGAAGACGTTTACAAATATCTGTAAGCCATGCTCAAGATAGCTCTTCCGAACAAAGGGTCGCTTTCCGAAGGCGCCGTGGCGCTGTGCAAGGAAGCCGATTACAAGTGCGTCCGTTCCGGCAAGGAGCTCGCGAAGACGGACGAAGCCAACGGCGTGGAGTTTTTCTTCCTCCGTCCGCGCGACATCGCGGTTTACGTTTCGCGCGGCGTGATCGATCTCGGCATAACCGGGCGGGATCTCAACGAGGACGCCCAGTCGCCGGCGCTCGAGGTGCTGTCTCTGGGTTTCGGCAAATCCGCTTTCCGTTACGCCGTTCCGGCGGGCAGCGAGCTCACGCCAGATTCGTTCTCGGGCAAGCGCATCGCCTGTTCGTACCGCAACATCGTCGAACGCGATCTCGCGCGCCGCGGAGTCAAGGACGCGACCGTGGTGCGTGTCGACGGCGCCGTCGAAATATCGGTGCGCCTCGGCGTCGCCGACGCCGTGGCGGACGTGGTCGAGTCTGGCGCGACGCTTCGTCAGGCCGGTCTCGTCACGGTCGGCGAGCCTGTCATGCAGAGCGAGGCGATCGTCATCGCCAGGGACGAAGCCACGGCCGCGCTTCCCGAAGCGAAAACGTTTCTGCGCCGCATCAACGGCATCCTCATCGCCCGCGAATACGAGATGATCGAGTACGACATCCCGCGCGAGCGCGTGGACGCCGCGGTATGCCTCACGCCCGGCATCGAGGCGCCGACGATCGCGCCGCTCAACGATCCGGAGTGGGTCGCGGTCAAAGCGATGGTGCGCCGCAACGGCGTGAACGACACGATGGACCGGCTTTCCGACATCGGGGCCAAGGGCATAGTCGTGACACCTCTGCGCGCCGCGCGTCTCTGAAAGAGTTTTTCCAATCAACACAAAATCCAATCAAGTCATGGCACTCACAGTCAAAGACATGAAAGGCCGGAAAATCGGCGTCTGCGTTTCCGGCGGTCTCGATTCCAAAACGATAGCCTGCCGTCTCCGCGAAGCCGGAGCCGAGGTTCTCTGCTTCACGGCGGATCTCGGTCAGCCCGACGAGAAGGACATCAACGACGTCGCGAAGAAAATGGCTCCCTGCGGCGTCGAGACGGTGATCGTCAACATCCGCAAGCCGATGGCCGAGGCCTGCTTCCAGGCCATCAAGGCCGAAGCCACCTACGACGGCGGCTACTGGAATTCCACCGGCATCGGCCGCGCGGTGACGACCAGGGAAATCGTCAAGGCGATGAAGAAACGCGGCATCGACACGCTCGTGCACGGCGCCACCGGCCGCGGCAACGACCAGATGCGTTTCGGGCGCTACACCAACCAGTTCGCCCCCGAGATGGAGGTCTACGCCCCCTGGCGCGACGCCGAGCTTCTCAAGGAGTTCCCCGGACGTTCCGTGATGTGCGAATACCTCGCCAAGAAAGGCATCGTCGCGTTTCCCGGCGGAGCCAAGCGCTATTCGACCGACTGCAACATCGCCGGCCTCTCGCACGAAGCGGAGGACCTCGAGAGCATGCAGACTCCGATGACGATCGTCGAGACGACGATGGGCTCCTGGCCCATGGGCGCGCCCGACGCGATCGAGAGCGTTTCGATCAAGTTCGAGAAGGGCCGTCCGGTCGCGCTCAACGGAAAGAAATACGAGCCGTTCGATCTCATCGTGAAGGCCAACGAAATCGGCGGCCGCAACGGTCTCGGCCTTTCCCACGCGCTTGAGAACCGCATCATCGGCACGAAGAGCCGCGGCGTGTACGAAGCCCCCGGCATGGAGCTTCTCGGCAAGTCCCTGCGTTACATCTACCAGGCGCCTCTCGACCGCCGTGCGACGGACATGTTCGAGCATCTCTCGAAGTTCATCGCCAACCAGATCTACGACGGCCGTTATTTCGACCTCGCGACCCAGGCGGCGTTCGCGGCGGTGGACACGTTCGCCGAACTCGCGACCGGCACCGTCAAGGTCGGCCTCTACAAGGGCAACATTCTGTTCCAGTCCCTCACCGGCGTGAAGGCCTCGCTCTATTTCGAGGAGAACGCCTCGATGGAGGACGCGCAGAAGGGCCTCAATCCGGTTTCGTCGCAGGGATTCGCGGAGATCCAGTCCGTCGAAGCCCGCTCGATGGCCAAGGCCAAGCAGGTCCGCTGACGGTGCGCCGGATCGTGCTTTTCGCCGCCTACGCGGCCGTGGCGTTCGTTTCGCTGTGGCCGCGTTCGTGCGTCGAAGAGTACGTTCCCGGCGAAATCCAGGCGAAGGATTACCTGATTCACGCGGTGTGCTATCTGATGCTCGCCGCATGCACGGCGTGGGCGCGCGGTTCGACCGCCCGTCCGCGCCGCGCGCTTTTGTTTTCATGGCTCGTCTGCTCCGGATACGGACTTCTGATGGAAGTGCTGCAGATGATGCCGGTCGTCAACCGTTCGTTCCAATGGAGCGACGTCGCGGAAAACGCCCTCGGTGCGCTGGCCGGGGTTTTTCTCGGACGCTGGCTGGCCAAACACATTTGATCGCCGGACCCGACGCCGCCAGGGCGTGCAGGATCACAGGCGGTCGACGACTTTAAGACCGGGGATGACGATCGTGAAGGTCGACCCGCGGCCGAAGACGGACGAACATTTGATTTCGCCGCCGCAGCCTTTGACGATTCGGCTCGCGATGGCGAGACCCAGGCCCACGGCGTTGTTTTTGCGGCCGTCGGTGCGCGTGTCTTCGGACATGAAAACGTCGAAGATGTTTTCCACCGATTCGGGTTTGATGCCGATGCCGGTGTCGGTCACCGAGATCGCGAGCGTTCCGGAGCGCGCGTTGCCGGGATCCGGCGTGAACGCCGCCTTGACCACGACGGAGCCGTAGTCCGTGAATTTGACCGCGTTGCCGACGATGTGCACGAGCGACTGGCTGACGCGCGACGTGGGCAGCAGCAGACGCGGGATGTCCCGGTCCAGATCCGCCCGCAGAGCGATGCGTTTTTCCGCGGCCTGCATTATGAAGATCGCGTTGACCTGCAGTATCAGCGAACGGATGTCGCAGATTTCGTTGAAAGCGCGTTTGCCGCCGGATTCGAGTTTCGAGATGTCGATGATGTCCGTGAGCAGATTCAGCAGCGATCCCGCGGACTTCGATATGCCTTCGGCGTAGGCGCGGGTTTCGATCGGTGAAATCCCGTCGCCGCGCATCGCGTCGGCGTAGCCGATGACGGCGTTGAGCGGCGTGCGGAATTCGTGCGAAATCGTCGCGAAGAACGTGGTGCGGGCGCGGTTCGACAATTCGGCTTTTTCCAGCGCGGCGCTGGATTCCTTCTGTTTTTCGCTGAGTTCCGCGTTGAGTTCGGCCAGCTCCGAATTCTGCTTTCGGATGCGCCTGTTTTTCAGGTGCGAGACAATGAGCACGGCGGCCGTGAAGAGCAGCACGATCGACAGGAACGTCACCAGCAGCTGTTTTTCGGAGAAGAGCGGCGTGCCGAGACCTTCGAGCGACGCTTCGTAGAACATCCGGTCGAGCTTGTCGTCGCCCAACGACATTATCATTTTCGAAAGCATGCTGACGCTCGCCGGATCGAGATTGGCGTCGGCGTAGATTTTCAGCGTCGGGTTGTAAACCGGATTGTCCACCGGACGTATCCGGAATCCGCCGCCGAGTTTGCGCGCCATGTAATTCGCGATGTGCGATGCGGCGTAAGTGCAACCGGCGCGCCCGTCGCGCACGGCGGTGAACGCGTCTTCGATCGTCGCGACGCGGAGCAGTTTCCTGTTGCGCAGAAGTTTCGAGTACGAGGACAGCCTGTCGCGGTCGGCTTAAGTCGGGGGCCAAGC
>JAZUJQ010000404.1:0-4870 GCA_045642845.1 Kiritimatiellia bacterium | reverse complement strand
CGGCCGTTGTAGTATAATTCGGAACGACTGCGGCGACGGAACGCCGCCGGAACGCAAAAAACACACGACGTGAAACAGGCATCGACACGACTCTCGGACGTCCTCGCCGGACGCGAAGACAACTATCTGCTCCCGTTCTACTGGCAGCACGGGAACCACACCGAACGCATCCCGGAACAGATCGAACGCATCCACGCCAGCGGCTGCCGCGCGCTGTGCGTCGAATCGCGTCCGCATCCGGATTTCGGCGGTCCCGGCTGGTGGCGCGACATGGACGCGATCTTCTCCGAATGCGAAAAGCGCGGCATGAAGGTCTGGATTCTGGACGACAAGCACTTCCCCACCGGCCACGCCAACGGTTTGTTCAAAACGAAGTATCCGCACCTGCGCCAATGGGAGCTGATCGAGCGCCACGTCGACGTGATGGGTCCGCTCGACCGCGCCACGCTGCTCGTGGAACCGGACTCGGAAAACGAGCCTCTCGTCGGAATCCACGCGATGCGGCGCACCGGCGACGATGAAAACATGTCCGGCGAACCGATCGATCTGACGCCGTGCGCGAAGGGCGGTTTCCTGTACTGGGACGGAGTCCCGCCAGGCTGCTGGCGCGTGTTTTTCGTACGCAAATCCCGGCGCGGAGGCAAAGAAAATTACTTCGATCCGATAACGGAGGAATCCGCGCGCGTCCTGATCGAGGCGGTGTACGAACCGCACTGGGAGCATTACGCGGAACGATTCGGAAAAACGCTGGCCGGATTCTTCTCCGACGAGCCCGAAATCGGCAACGATTTCTTCGGAGCGCACAGAACCGACCGCGGATTCTACGACAAGCGCATCGGGCAGCCCGGTCTTGCGCTTCCCGTGAACGCGCGCGTGCTGGAAATGATGGAAGACGAACTCGGTTTCGATCCGCGTCCGCGTCTCTGCGAACTGTGGTACACGGGCGACCGTTCGCCGGAAATGCGCCTCGCGTACATGAACGCGGTCACTCGCCTCTACCAGACCTGTTTCTGCCGCGCCGTCGGCGACTGGTGCCGCGCGCACGGCGTCGAATACATCGGCCACATAATCGAGGACTGGAACTGCCATACGCGCCTCGGGCACTCCGTCGGGCATTACTTCCGCGGTCTCGACGGACAGGACATGAGCGGCGTCGACATCGTTCTGCACCAGGTCATGCCCGGCGCGGCGCATCACATGACCTCCTGCATCGCGGCAGGCGGATTGTCCGACTCCGCGTTCTACCACTACATGCTCGGGCAGCTGGCTTCGTCCCTGGCGCACCAGACGCCGCGCATGCGCGACCGCGCGATGTGCGAAACGTTCGGCGCGTACGGCTGGGGCGAAGGTTCGGTGATGATGCGCTGGCTGATGGATTTTCTGCTCGTCCGCGGCATCAACCATTTCGTTCCGCACGCATTTTCGCCGGACTACCCCGACGGGGACTGTCCGCCGCACTTCGGCGCGGAAGGCCACGACCCGCAGTTCGATGCGTTCTCCGCCCTGATGCGGTACGTGAACAAAGCCGCGCATCTGCTGACGGCGGGGCGTCCGGTCGTTCCGGTCGCCGTTCTTTACAACGCCGAAAGCGAATGGATGAACCCGCGCGACACAGCGATGCTGCCGCAGGAACCGGCCCGCGAACTGCTCGACGCCCACGTCAATTACGACATCCTCTGCGGCGACATTCTCTGCGGCGGCGCGGAACTCGAGGGCGGAAAGCTGCGCGTGAACGGCATCGGCTACCGCGCGCTCGTCGTCCCGTTCGCCCCGGCGCTGTCCGGGAACATCGCCGCAAAGCTCAACGCTCTCACCGCCGCCGGATTCCCGGTGCTCTACGTGAACGGTCTGCCGGGAAACGCGACCGGACGCGCGGTGCCTCTCGCGGGGCTGGCCGCGGCGGTCAAGGCGCTCGGCGTGGCCGACATCACCGTCGACGGAGACTGCCCGCTGCTCCGCGCCTGGCACAAATCGGGCGACGGCGTCGACGTGTTCATGTTTTTCAACGAATCGACCGAACCGTGCAAGGCGACGGTCGCGCTCCCCGCGAAAGGCGACTTCGCCCGTCTGCGCCTGCTCGAAGACGCTGCGTGGAAGGAAACCGCGGCCGACGGCACTGTCGCGGTGGAACTGCTGGCGGGTCAATCGGAAATACTCGTCTTCGGAGACGAAGCGGTCCAAGGTCTGCCCGGGAAAACCGTCGTCGCGGATGAAAAGGTCCTGCATCCGGTTTACACCGTGGAGACCGCATCCTCGGACGACCTGACGGCCTTCAAACCGTATTGCGTCACCGATGAACCGTTCGACGTCAACGACGCCGACCGCCTGCCAGGGTTCTCCGGGAAAATCCGGTACACCTTCAAGCTGGCGCTGGAGTCGGTTCCCGCCGGCGCCGTGCTGGACCTCGGCCGCGTCGGCGAAAACGCGCGCATGACGGTGAACGGCGCCGACGCCGGAATCCGCATCGCGCCGCCGTACGCGTTTCCGGTCGAAAAACTGCTGAAACCCGGAGAAAACGAAATCTCGGTCGTCGTGTCGAACACGCTCGCCGGACGCGAACGCGACGTATTTTCGATGTATCTGACGCTCCAACCGTCGGGCCTCCTCGGCGACGTGAAACTGCTGTCGGCGGATTAGCGGCCCCGTGCTCCGCACGGCTTCGTTCCACGGTCTCCGCACGGCAGGCTGCGGCGGACGCCGCCGACGCTAACGCGACATCCGCGGCACTGCTGAAAATTGACCGTCAAATGCGTTTTTGATAAACTTGGATTCACCAAAAAACGAACGGAATCCAAAACACATGAAAACAAAAAACTGCCTAGGCGTCGTATCGGCGCTGTGCGTTGCGGTCGCGGGCGTGCTGCACGCCCAGGACACCTCGCCCCTCGTCTCCCGCGACATCGGCGATCCCACGATGAACGAGTGGAAACCGGGCGAATGGGTCACCTGCGGCGGCGACGTCATCGCGCTTGACGAACGTCCGTCAGATCCCCAGGCCCCGCGCAATGCGAAAGCCCTGCGCCTGGAAACCCGTTACGGAGTGCGTTCCTTCGGCGGCTGGAACGCCGCGCCGACATCCAAAACCCTCCCGGGCAAACCGCAGTGTTTCGAGGGTTGGGCGCGCCTTGGAAACGACAAGAGCTGGGGCATGGAGTTTTCGTTCACCGACGCGAACACGAACGAATTCAACATCGGAATGGTCGCGTGGGAGGATGAAGGCAAATTCCAGTGCACGACCGAATGGCGGCGCTTCCGCATGAAGTTCCCGGTCGAAGTGCACAGCAAAGCCCTCAATAAAAAAGTGCCGATCGCCTACCCTGTCAAATTCGAAGGCGTCTCGCAGAACAACTGGGGCGACAAAAACAACCCGGAGGCCGTCACGCGCCAGTTCGATCTGTACGATTTCCGGCTTTTCACGGACATGTCCGCGGTGCCCGAAAGCGAACGTCCGTACGAATTCTCCGTTTCGTATCCGGTGATCGGAAACACGTTCTTCCTCGGCGAGGAAAAACCGACGGTGACGCTTTCGGCCGGCAGCTGGATCGGGTCCCCGCGCACCCTCAAATTCAAAGCGAAGGTGACGAGCGCCGCCGGTGAAACGAAACCGTTCGCCATCCCCGACATGAAGATTCTCGACGGCGGCTGCGCGAGCATCGCCCTCCCCTTCACGGAACCCGGCGCCTACACGCTTGAACTGGCCGTCGACGGCCTGCCCAAGCACATCGAAAAGAAATCCCGCTACGTGGTCTGCCTCAAGCCGCGCGAACTGACCCCGGAGGAAAAGCAGGCCAGCCCGTACGGCATCAACGTCCACGGCGGCGGCTACGTCGGCTACGAGAAATTCGCGCGCCTCGGCTTCGTCTGGCTCCGCGACTACGCGTTCACCTACAGCTGGATGCTCAACGCGCGCGGCGATGGCAAATACGCCGGCTGGCCCTGGTATCCGAAAATCTGCAAGGCCGCCGAAGACGTCGGCATGCTGACTCTTCCGTGCCTCATGGGCGCAGTACACGTCGAGAAAGGCGTCAAGGAGACCGACCATCCGTCCTTCACGCCGGACAACAAGTGGCGCCGCGACATGGCGCTGATCGTGTCGACCTTCGACAACCTCTCCGCGTTCGAGCTCGACAACGAAACGGACGGCTCGATGTTCACCTCGCTCGACGGCTACGGCCGCTACTGCCAGGCGTTCGCCGACATCATCCACGCCACGCGTCCCGACGCGCTCGCGGTTTCGCCCGGCCTCGCCGGCATCTACGTCGAGCAGACGCAGCAGCTCGTCGAAAAAGGCTACTTCGAGAACATGGAGGTCGTGAACGGCCACCGCTACTGCGGCATCGACAATCCCGAGCAGTCCAAGGCCAACCTCAACACCGGCATGCCCGAAGAGAAGAAGACCTTCCCCCGCGGCGTCTGGCGCCACTGGAAGAAGGCCGCCTGCGCCGACGGCAAATTCCGCCAGCTCTGGCTCACCGAATGGGGCTGGGACACCCGCGCCGGCCAGATCGTCACCGAAATCGAACAGGCCGCCTACATGCAGCGCAAGTGGGTGCTCGCGATGGGCAACGGCGGCGAGAAGATGATCTGATACTGGTATTACGATTCCGACACCGACAATCCCAAAAACTTCTTCGACGGCTGCGGCATCTTCGACCGTTTCCGCGAACCGAAGCCCGTCGCGGCCGCGTTCGCCGCGCTCCGCACGTTCCTTCCCGCCGGCATGGAATACGTCGGTTACGCGAATCTCGACGAAAACCACATGGCCCACATTCTCAAGGTGGACGGCAAGCTCGTCGCGCTCGCGTTCAAGATCGACATGAAAGGCTCCGATCTCGAGATCTCCGACCCGAAGGCCGAAGGCGTGTTCGAC
>JAZUJQ010000403.1:0-2107 GCA_045642845.1 Kiritimatiellia bacterium | reverse complement strand
GAAACGCAGCCTCAGCGCCGGCACGGCCGCGAAAAGTCCGCCGACGACCACGGCGAGGGCGACGACGGTGAGGATCGCCTGCTTCGGAGTCAGACGGAAAAGCGCCATGCCGAGCGACACGAACGCGCACGCCATGATGGGACCGCGCTTGTACGTGCCGAACAGTCCGAGCGCGATGATCACCATGAGCCAGCCGACGAAACGCAGCGAGGCGCGGCGCGCGGACGGATCCTGGATGCGCCTGACTTCGAAATAAAGGCAGAGAGCCGCGGGAAAGGCGACCATGAAGCGCTGCGCGGCCTGCATCGTGCCGAGCTTGATGAGCGCCTCCGCGGCGTGGGCGGCCTTGAACGGCGTGCAGATCCAGCGGGCGACGTCGTCCGTCTTTCCGAGCGCGTCGAAAAAGCCGTGCCACCACATGCCCGCCCGCGACGCGCTGCCGGCCGCCAGCTGGACGTCGGTCGGGAACACGAGCTGTATCCAGGCCATCACCGGGTGCACGAAGATGACGAAGAGCGCGGAAAGCGCGCAGCCGAGCACCAGCGCTTTGAGAGTGGAAATCAGACGCGTCCGCGAATCCACCTGCATCACCGGAATGAGCATCCCGGCGTACCACAGCAGTTTCGGGATGCGCTTGAGCCCGCCCGTGGGATCGAGATCCGGATCGTCGAGCGTGTAGACGCAGGTCAGCGTGACGCCCAGGGCGAGAGCAAGATAGATGCACCAGCCGGCCATCGACGCCGTGAAACGGAACATGCGGCGGCGCGACGGGTTTGCGAGCGAGAAGGCGAGCGAAAGCACCATCGCGATGCGCGCGAGCGGCATGGAAACGCCCGCCAGAAACGCAAACGAGAGGAAAAACGCCCAGGAAGGGTCCTCCTTGATCGCGGTTTTCGCCGACAGAAAAACGGATGAAAGTTTTTTCATAACGCAAAGAGCCGCACATTCTAGCATAATGAGGGCATGGGTCAACGCCGCGCCCGGCGGTCCGGCGGCGCAGACGCCGCGGACGCGCCGCGCGGTTTGCGGGAATCCGCCGAATGTGCTAGCATTTTCAGCCGTTTTACAGCCAATGCGGGGCGGTGTTTCCACCGGTTCCGCGCAAATTCACGTTGCCATGGACAAACATTACGATCCTAAGGCCGTCGAGGCCAAGTGGTACCCGATCTGGGAGAATTCCGGCGCTTTCAAGCCGAGCGGCCAGGGCGAGCCCTGGAGCATGGTCATTCCTCCGCCGAACGTGACGGGCATCCTGCACATGGGGCACGCGCTCAACGACACGATCCAGGACGTGCTCACGCGCTACCACCGCATGCAGGGCCGCGACGTGCTCTGGGTCCCGGGAACCGACCACGCCGGCATCGCCACGCAGAACGTCGTGGAGCGGGCCTTGCGCAAGGAAGGCAAACGCCGTCAGGATCTCGGCCGCGAGGCGTTCATCGAGCGCGTCTGGGAATGGCGCAGGCAGTACGGCGGCACGATCGTCAGGCAACTGCGCGCGCTGGGCTGCTCCTGCGATTGGTCGCACGAACGTTTCACGATGGACGAGGGGCTTTCCCGCGCCGTCGCCGAAGTCTTCACGAAAATGTACGACGAAGACCTCGTCTACCGCGGCAACTACATCGTGAACTGGTGCCCGCGCTGCGGCACCGCGCTCGCGGACGACGAGATCGAGCACGAGCCCAACCACGGCCATCTCTGGTACGTGCGCTATCCGGTCGTGGGCTCCGCCCTCGGCGTGAAGGGCGAAGCGTACAAGGACTACATCATGGTCGCGACGACGCGTCCCGAGACGCTTCCGGGCGACACCGCGGTCGCGGTGAATCCGAAGGACGAGCGCTACCTCCATCTGCACGGCAAGAACGTGATCCTGCCGCTCACGGGCCGTGAAATCCCCGTTCTGGCCGACGACTACGTCGAAAAGGAATTCGGCACCGGCATCGTGAAAATCACGCCCGCGCACGATCCGAACGACTTCCAGGTCGGCAAGCGCCACGGGCTCGAAGAGATCAACATCATGAACGGCGACGGCACGATGAACGAACTGGCCGGCGCCGCCTACGCCGGGCTCGACCGTTTCGAGTGCCGCGAAAAGATCGTCGCCGAT
>JAZUJQ010000402.1:0-8514 GCA_045642845.1 Kiritimatiellia bacterium | reverse complement strand
CGGACGGGTTCGTTCGTCTTGGCCGCGGCGGCGGCGATCGGGGCGGAGCCGAGGCCTGCCTCGTTCGGGAAGATGCCGCGGGCGATGCCTTTCTGCATGGCGATGAAGATCGTGCCGACCATGCCTCCCGTGAAGGCCTTCGGGTTGAACGCGGCGCGGACGATGAGCTCGAGCGCGGCGGTGACCTTGGAGAGGTTACCGAAGAGCAGGAACGCGCAGATGACGATGTAGAAGACCGCCATGAACGGCACCACGACGGTGGAGACGCTGGCGATGCGCTTCAGGCCGCCGATGACGACAAGGGCGACGCAAACCGTGACGACGATGCCCGCCGTCATGAGCGCGTAGGAGTAGTGCGCGCCGAAAAGGTCGAAGCCGGGGGCGACCTTGTCGCCGGTGTAGACGCAGAGGTTGCAGAAGCGGTCCACGGCGGAAGTGATGCCCTGGATCTGCGTGATGGTGCCGATGCCCATGATGCCCGCGACGACGCCGAAGACGGCGAAAAGCACCGCGAGCCACTTCCAGTTCCCGCCGAGTCCTTTTTCGATGTAATAGAACGGGCCGCCGAGAACCTTGCCCTCGGGCGTGATTTCGCGGTACTTCACCGCAAGCGTGCCTTCCGCGAACTTGGTGGCCATGCCGAAGAACGCGGCGACTTCCATCCAGAAGAGCGCGCCCGGACCACCGGTGCCGATGGCCGTCGCGACACCGACGATGTTGCCGGTGCCGATGGTCGCGGAGAGCGCGGTGCAGAGCGCGCCGAACGACGAAACTTCGCCGGAACCGTCCTGCTCGGTGTTGAACATGTAGCGGATTGCGCGCTTCAGGTTGAAGATGTGCACGAACCGGAGAATGCAGGTGAGGAGCAGACCCGTCACGAGAATCGCGGCGATGAGCGGAATGCCCCAGACCGCATCGTCGCACTTGCCGACGAATGCCGTCAGTTCGTCGAGCCATTTGGACGTGGCCTCGACCGACTTCTCCACGGCGGAGGAATCGGCTTCGACGCCTGCGGCCACGGTCGCCAGCGCGCTCTTGGCGGGCGCGGCGACGGCGGCGGACTCCGCCTCCTGGGCCCGGGGTTCGGGAACGGCGGCGACGTCCTGCGCGAAGGACAGCGCCGTCACCGACAGAAACAAAGCTGCAAGAATTGATTTCATTGGAGCCGGATTGTATTGCTTGGTGTTTTGGGATTTGTTGTTGAGAAAGCGAACATCGCCCGGAAACACCGAAGCCGAACGGTTTTCACCGCCCGGCTCCGTTGAAGCGAGCCCGAACGCAAAGTGCGTGAAACCGCACCGCGCGCGTGCATCGCGACTCCGTCCTTTTGCCTGAGAGATTGGCCCTCGCGGGCTTGCACCTTCGGCATCCAGATGATGGACTTCTCCGGAGCGCCACCTGGGTTCCGCAGTTTCGGGAATCGTGCAATCCCCACCTGAGAGTGTTACTCCTTCGGACACGCCTCGCGGCGTAATTTCCTGCAGCCCATTGATTGGCTTGTTTGCTTGGCGGACGATTCTAGCACATGCCGTCGGAAACTGGCAAGACGCGGTCGCCGCGTCAGCGGTGCGTCATTACACCCGCCATTCGCCCGGGCTTTTCCCTTGCATATTTTTCCGCAAGCCTTTTACTCGCAATCCGATGTAAACACGTCAAGGCAGGACAACATCGATCTGGCGAAGGTCTCCGCGATCGCGTTTATGATTCTGATCCACCTGATGATGCATCCCGAGTACCGGAGTCTGCAGACGACGTTCGGCTGGATCGCCGATTCCGTTCTGGGCGGTTTCACGGCCGCACCCGTCTCTTCAAGGGCGATCATCCCGACGGGTACGCGATCCAGTGGTATTTGCTCGCCTTCGCGATCATAGCCGCGCTCTCGATCCGCATCGGCGTTGCATGGAAAAAAGAAAGCGCTCCGGAAATCCGGACCCGCGTGAAAAAAACGCTTGCATTTGATTTTCCGAATTGATAGAGTCCGCACCCGTTCCACGCACAGGAATCCGAATGGGGCGGTAGCTCAGTTGGTAGAGCATCGCGTTCGCAACGCGGGGGTCGTGAGTCCGAATCTCATCCGCTCCACCATTCTTTCCGAAGCGTGAAACGACAACTGAACAGATGTTTCTCCCGCAAGCCGCTCAGGCGCGCGACCGGGATCCACCTCCAAGAAAACACACCATGCCTAAAAAGAAGACCAACAAGGCGGCCGCAAAGCGCTGCCATGTCACGGGAACCGGCAAGGTTCTCGCCACTCAGGCCGGCAAGCGCCACCTGATGTCCCACAAGTCCCGCAAGCAGAAGCGCAACATGCGCGGAACGCGCGTTCTCGGCTCGAAGAAGCAGACGCAGAACGTGAAGGCCATGCTCGCTTCGTAAAACCAAAGACGGAGACTACACACCATGTCAAGAGCTACCAACGCCCCCGCATCACGCGAACGCCGTCGCGGCCGCCTCGAGCTGGCCAAAGGTTTTTACGGCGGCCGCAGCAAGCGCTTCCGCACCGCCACCGAAGCCGTCAATCACGCCCAGCGTTACGCGACGGTCCACCGCAAGCTCCGCAAGCGCGACTTCCGCTCTCTCTGGATCGTCCGCATCAACGCGGCCGTCCGTCCGGAAGGCATCACCTACTCCCGCTTCATCGAAGGTCTCAACAAGGCCGGTGTCGCGCTCAACCGCAAGATCCTCGCCGATCTCGCCGTGAACGACGCCGAAGCGTTCAAGTCCCTCGTCCAGAAGGCGAAGGACGCCCTCAGCAAGTAAGGAGATCCGAAAAATGAAGAAAGGCATCCATCCCGCTTACGGTCCCGCCAAGGTGACCTGCTCCTGCGGCAACGTTTTCGAAACCAATTCGACCGTGAAGGAAATGCACGTGAACTCCTGCTCCGCGTGCCACCCCTACTTCACCGGCAAGAAAACCTTCGTCGATACCGAAGGCCGCATCGATTCGTTCAAGCGTCGTTTCGCCAAGTTCGCGAAATAAGCGCCCGACTGAATTCCGAAAGAAAAACCCGCGGATTTTCCGCGGGTTTTTCTTTTTCCGGCACTCACTCGGGTTCCGCCGCGTTCAGAACTTCCGGAACTACGGCGACCGAGGCGTAGTCGATTTCCTTTTTTCCGGCGCTCCGTTCCGCGGCGCCATGTACAACCGGTTCGCCGTGACACGACCACCTTTCAAGGGTTCTTTTCACGAAACGGAACGTTTTTTCGCGCGACTTTTCGGTCTTGAGATCGCACGACCAGATCACTATGAGATTCCACCCGAGATCGGCCCACTCGCGCTCGTGCCGGGCGTCGCGGGCGACGTTCGCCGAAAACTTCTTCCGCCAAAACGCCGAATTCGATTTCGGCATCGTGGCATCGGGGCACCCCTTGTGCCTGTGCCAGAAACATCCGCGCACCTCGATCAATGTTTTAAGTTTCGGAAGCGCGATATCCGGCCGTCCCGGCACCTTTTTGTACTGACAGCGGAACCGGTACCCTTGGGCGTACAGCCATTTTCTGACCACAAGTTCCGGAGACGTGTCGCGTCCCTTGATCGCGCGCATGCATTCGCTGCGCTGTTCCGGCGTCATCGTATCCATCGCGAATCGAAACCGGGACGGACCGTTGACACGGAAACGCACGAATCACTTTCACGCCGCGCCGTCATTCGTCGGGCTCCACGTGGATCACCGCATCGGTGACATCCAATCCGGCGTCCAGAATCGCGCTTTTCACGACGTGTCCCAGCGCATGCGCGTCGACGATTGAAAGCGAACGGTCGACGACGACGTGCAGGTCCGCCTGGAACGCGCCGCCGTACCGCCGCGCCCGGCATTGATGCACTTCCTTCACGCCGCACACGCTTTCAGCGACGCGCTTCACGGCGGCGGATTTGTCGTCGATCCCGGCATCGGTCAGTTCCTGAAGGGCGGGATGGACGATCTTCCACGCCACGCGCAGAATGAACAACGACACGACCGCGGCGCCGACGGCGTCCGCCTTTGCAAGCGACGGCACGAAATGCGCGAGCGCAACGGCGATCGCGACGGGAATCGAGCTGAGCGCGTCAGACCGGTGATGCCAGGCGTTCGCTTCCAACGCCGGGGATTTCACGCGCCGGGCGACGGCGCGCGTCGCCCGATACATCCACTCTTTGAGAACGACCGAAACAAGTGCGACGAAAAACGCCGGCGCGCCGGGAGAACCCGACTGACCCGTCACGAACGTCTGAACGGCGTGCCGTCCCAGCTCGAATGCGGCGATGACGAGCATCACGCCGATGAACAGAGTCACAAGCGCCTGGATTTTGCCGTGGCCGTACGGATGGTCTTCATCGGCCGGAGCCTCCCAGTACCGCACGCCGAACACAACGGCGAAATCGGTAACGAGATCGGACAGCGAATGCACCGCGTCCGCGATCAACGCCTGCGAATGCCATGCAACGCCACCGAAAAATTTCAGCGCGGCGATGGCGACGTTGACGGCGATTCCGGTGAAAGTCACACGACGGATTTCACGAACTGCATCCATCGTTCAACCCTCCGTCGCGGAATTTCCGACCGACGGACGCCGCGCACCGCCGGCTCGCATCAATTCGAGCAGTTCCATCCGCGGCCCCATGGTCTTCTCTTTGCTCTCAAGCCTGTTGCCGAGCACGACGCCGGCGAAGCCGGAGTCCGGATCCACCGCGATCGCCGAACCCGTCCAGCCGGTGTGGGCTATCGCCAGATCAGAAAAACCGGTGCAGGTCCAATCCGAAAACACCGACTTCTCCGCGGTCATGTCCCAGCCGAAACTGCGACGGTGTCCGTCGATTTCCGCCGACTCGGTGAAAAGCAGATCGTAATACGCTTTGGCAAAGGTGCGTCTTTCCAAGAGATCGGTCACGAAAGCGAGCATGTCCGGGCCTGTCGAAAAATCAGCGCCGTTTCCCATGGGCCGCCCCGCGTAATGCGCGCAGAGGTCATTGCGTTCCCCGGGTCTGCGGCGAGGCCCGTCGTAGGTGGATTCGGGATATTCGACGACATCCGGATCGCCTGTGCAGACGTTCCAGGTGGTGCGCGTCATTCCAAGCGGACCCCACAGCATCTTCCCGGCCGCCGCGTCGAGATCAAGTCCCGTGAGACGCTCGACGATCATGCCGAGATAACAGAAATTGGAACATGCGTAGCAGAACTTGACGCCGCGATCACAGACGGGACGCTTGGCGAGAAGTTTCGCGAGATGTTCGCCCGCATCCGGAACCATGTAGGGCTTTGAATTGTCGAAGCCGCCCGTGTGCGTGGCGAGGTCCCTCACCGTTATTCGGCAACGTTCCTTCGCCAGCACGTGATCCGGAAGATATTCCGTGAACGGGGCGTCCGGATCGAGCAGTCCGTCCGCGTAAAGCAGAGCGCAAAGCGCCGCCGTGTGGGTCTTGCCGACCGAAGCCAGATCGAAACGCGAATCGACGCCGACCGGAAGCGGTGACGCCGCGCCGACGGTCCTGGCGCCGACCGCGCGGAGAACACCGCGGTTCGACGCGCACACGAGGCATCCGTAAAGCCCGTCGGCGACGCACCGGTCCATGACCGATGCGACCGCGACGTCATTCAACGGCGCCGACGATGCGTCACGACCGAATCCGTGAACGTTCACATCGGATTTCTCCGTGTGCCGTGACCCGGGTCAGAGCGTCCGTCCGAACCTCAGAAGTTATCCTGAACGAGCTGGAAGTACGCACGCGGATGGTCGCACACCGGGCACTTGTCCGGGGCCGACTCGCCCTCGACGATCGCGCCGCAGTTGCGGCACTGCCACTTGTTCGGACCGATGCGCGTCCAGACCTCGCCGGTCTTGATGTTTTCAGCGAGCTTCAGATAACGCTTCTCGTGCTCGGCCTCGACTCCGGCCACTTTGCGGAATTTCTCCGCGATGTCCGTGAAACCTTCGGCCTCCGCCTCGTCGGCGAAACGCTTGTACATGTCGGTCCACTCTTCGTGTTCGCCCGCCGCGGCAACGGCGAGATTCTCCGGCGTTGAGCCGATGCCGGCGAAGAGCTTGAACCACATTTTCGCGTGCTCCTTCTCGTTGAGCGCGGTTTCCTGGAATATCGCGGCGATCTGCTCGTAGCCGTCCTTCTTCGCCTTCGAAGCGAAGTAATCGTACTTGTTGCGCGCCTGCGATTCGCCGGCGAACGCGGCCATCAGATTCTTCTCGGTCTTCGATCCTTTGAGTTCCATGAATGTTCTCCTTCGTGTTGATTTGAAAATTTTGCGTACGACGGCAATTCTAGCACCTTTTCGGTCCGGAAGTACGTACGGTTTCACTTTCCGTTTTTCGCCGCACGCAGTATGAAAAGCGCGAGAACCGCGTACCAGCAGACGACCGCGGAAGGACGCCACTGCGCCACGGCGAAATTCCCGCCCGGAATGCGCGCGCACGCGCCGCAGATCAGCTGCATCGCGTACACGACGACCTCGTTGACCTCGTTGCAGAACGCCGACACGAGTCCGAACACCGGCACGAACGCACCGACGGCCGCCGCCGCAAGCGAACACAACGCGAACACGACGACGAGCGTAGCGCACGGAATCACGACGAGGTTGCACAGCACCGAAACCGGAGTCAGCACGCCGAAACACGCGGCGCTGATCGGCACGGAGACCAGCCACGTCGCGACCGACACCGTGAACGCCTGAACCGTTTTCCCGGGTTCCGCACCGGGACGGATGCGCCCGACGACGTTCACGGCGACACGGAGCAACGCCGGATAAAGAAGAACTATCCCCGCCATGCACGCGAAGGAATAAACGTAACCGAGATCGAGCAGCTGCATCGGATCGACGGCCAGAATCAAGGCCGCGGAAAAACACAGCGCGGTGACGGGGTCCCGTTCGCGTCCGAACATGGGCGCGGAGAGCGTGAGCAAAGTCATCACGAGCGCGCGCACCGCGCTCGGGCGCGCCCCCGTGGCCATGACGTAGACGAACAGCAGCGGCGCGACGAAGAGCGGACTCCACCGCCGCGACAATCCGCACGCGAGCATCAACGCGATCAGCGCGCCGGCCACGATGCCGACGTGCAGTCCGGATATCGCGAAAACGTGCACCGTTCCGGAATTTCTGAACGCATCCTCGACCGTCGGAGGAATGTCGGAGCGGAAGCCGAGCACCATGGCGCGCACGAGAGACGCGCATTCGGCGCGGTTCCAATCCGGGAAAACGCGCCGACCCAGGGCGCGCGCGGCCTCCGACCGCAATTCCCAAAGCGCCGCGAGCGCCGGCGGATCGTCGAACTCCGTCACGCGCCGCGACGCGCCGTCGCGTCCGGTGTGCCTGAACACGAGCAGCGGCACGGCGGAACGGGTTTCGACTTCGCTCAAAGTCCCGGATATCTGCCAACCCTCACCGGCGCGCGGAACGGTGAACGGCGGTCTGGACGCGCCCATGCTGCGCGGGCCGTACCAGTCAACGCGCACGCGGAACGAATCAACCGGGATGACGTCGCATTCGAACGGAATTTCGCGGGTTTCGAGTTCGAACCGCAACCGCGCTCCGCCGTGCGGCAGACTCGTCACCGTGGGTTCCGTCGCAACGCGGCCGCGCAGCACCGCCGACTCGCCCGATTCGATGACTTCGCGGAAAAGTTCGACCGTGTCCATCCGCGTGCGGGCGGCGTCGCGCGCCGAAAACATTCCGCATGCGAACGCGGCGACCAGAAGCGCGGCCGCGGCGAAGCCCGTGAAGACGCGGCGCGAACGGCCGGCCCAGAGAAAAACCACCCATGCGGCGAGCGCCGAAAAGAAAAGCAGTCCGGGCAGAAATCCGGCGCCCAGAACACGCACGCCGACGGCGCACCCCGCCACGAAAGCGAGACAAGCGCCGACCATCGGGTGACGCCGCGGCTTCAACGCCGGGACCGCGCAGGCCATGTCAAAGCATCGGCTTGAAATACGGACGCACCTCGACGCGGCCGCCGTTGAATATCACGGATCCGGGAATGTCCGGATCCGGATTCGAGTACACGCGCGGATCGGAAACCACGTTGGAACGATCGTGATTGATCTGCGTGCCCGACCAGAGTTCGCCCACGACGAGCGACGAACCGTTCAGGTCGAACGAACTCGTCGAAACATCGCGGAATCCCGCGCTGCGCACGGACAGCATTCCGGAAAGAGTGACGAACGAACCGCCGTCCAGCACGAGCGTGACATCCGAAAGTTCGCGCGGATCGTCGCAGGAATCCGACGGAAGACGCGTCGCCGCCAGACTCGGACGCTGCCAGCCGTAGACGGAAACCGCGCCGCCGCCTGGCGCGCAGCCCTCGCCGGTGCACTCGACGTAAACCGTGCCGCTTGCGCCGCGCACGTTGCGGTTGATTTTGACGTTGCCGCGCACGACGGCGATTTTGGACTCCACGTCGCCCGTGCCGCCGTTCACGCTGACGTGTCCCCTGCCCTGCTGCGTCCAAGGAACCTCTACGGCCACGCCAGTCTTCCGTTCGCCGGTGTAAAACGCTATGCGACCGCCGCCGCCGCCGCCGCCGCCGCCG
>JAZUJQ010000401.1:0-5062 GCA_045642845.1 Kiritimatiellia bacterium | reverse complement strand
TGGGTGCGCCCCGAGTACCAGCGGGCGTTCGCGCCTCTGCTGATGCTCTGGAAGGGCATCGGCGCGTTCGTCGCCCGCAATCCGGATTACGTGAATCTTTTCGGACCGGTCAGCATCACCGCCGCCTACCGCGACACGTCGCGCAACATGCTGCTGCGCTCGCTGCGCCTCACCAATTTCGCCGGCGAACTCGCGCGTTTCGTCAAGCCGCGCAATCCTCCGAAACGTCCGCGCAACGCCGAATGGAAAAACGCCGATTACAAGCCGTTCATCGGAGACGCGGACGAGGTCGGCACGCTCGTTCAGGACATCGAGAAGGACCACAAGTCCATCCCCGTGCTGATCAAACAGTATCTGCGCCTCGGCGGCCGCATCATGGCGTTCAACGTCGATCCGGATTTCTCGGACGTCGTCGACGGGCTCATCATCGTCGATCTCCGCAAAACCGACGCCAAGACGCGCGCGCACTACATGGGCGCCGACGCGGACGCCAGGTTCCGCGAATACCACAAGCTGTGATTCGCCATGCCGAAAACGAAGAAAATCTCCGAAGAAGCGCCGGCGTCCCGAGCGCCGCGGGTTGAACGCAGGAAGCCGCTGACCGCCAATGTCGGCGTGGTGTCGGTCGGTCTCGACACGTATTGGAAGCAGTGCCCCGGGCTGCTCGACGACATGGTCGCCAAGGAAGACGCGTTCGTCAGAAAACTCGAGGGCCGCTCCGTGAACGTGAGCCGCTTCGGCATGAGCGACAATCCCGTCGCCGCCGCGGCCATGATCCCCGCCATGAAGGCGGCCGATCTCGACGTGCTTTTCGTCGACATGGTGACTTACGCGACGAGCGCGACGTTCACTCCGTTCGTTCGCGAGCTCAACTGTCCGATCGTCCTTTTCGCGCTTCAGCCCGACGAACGTCTCGATTACGAGCACGCGACGATCTACCGTCAGCTGCTCAACGACGATCTTTGCTCGATCCCGGAATTCACCGGCGTCGCCGAACGCTACGGCAGGCCGGTGGCCGACGTGGTCGTCGGCAGACTCGAAGGCGACGCCCGCGCGGACGAGGAGATCCGCCAGTGGTGCTCCGTGGCCCACGTTCTTCACGATCTGCGCCGTGCGCGCATAGGGCTGATGGGCCATGTGCTCGAGGCGATGTACGACATGCAGGTCGACCCGACCGCGGTCGCCCGCACGTTCGGGTGCCACGTCACGCTGTGCGAGCCGGATGAAATCCTCCCGCTTTACCGCGATCCCGACGCCGGCGAGGTCGCGGCGATGAAGAAGCGCATCCTCTCGTTCTTCGACACTCCGGATCCGGTGTCCGATCCCTGGACGGAGAAACTCACGGAGAAAGACCTCGACGTCGCCGCGAAGGCCGCTGTCGCGCTCGAGGGCTTCGCCGCCAAACGCCGGCTTGACGGTTTCGCGTATTACTACGAGGGGCAGGAAGGCACGGAGACGCGCGAACTGGTCACGAATTTCATCGTGGGCAATTCGCTTCTCACGGCCGCCGGTTTCCCGATGTGCGGCGAATTCGACCTCAAGAACTGCGTGGCGATGATGATTTTCGACCGCCTTGAAATCGGCGGTTCGTTCGCCGAGTTCCATCCGATCGATTTCGGCAGGGACACGGTGCTCGTCGGCCATGACGGACCGCACCATCTCAACATCGCTTCGCGCAAGCCGGTGCTGCGTTCGCTCAAGAAATACCACGGCAAGCCCGGAAAAGGCGCCGGCGTGGAATTCAACATCAAGGAAGGCCCGATAACGATGATGTCAATCGGCCTCAAACGCGACGGCCGGTTCAAGTTCATCATCGCGGAGGGCGAGTCGTTGAAGGGTCCGATCCCGCCGACCGGCAACACCAACACGCACGGCAGATTTCTGCCGGACGTCCGTTCGTTCCTGCGCCGTTGGTCGTTGGAGGGGCCGACGCATCACTTCGCCCTCGGCGTCGGGCACCACGCCGCCGAGCTCCTCAAGCTCGCGCGCTGTCTCGGCGTGGAAGCCGTCGTCACGACTCCGTTCGAGGCGTGATCGCGTCGGCCCGGTCGCGTTCAACCGGGCGAGGTGCGGTGCGGGGCCGGTCCCGGCTGCTCCGCACCGGTTGATCGCGTTTCCGGAACCGGCGCGAACCGCGGGATCGTTTCGCCGTCGCGGACGACGGTGCCGAAGAACATCTCCGCCGGACGCGTCCACAGCCCGCCGTCGCCGTAAAGCGCCTGGTACACGGCCACGGGTTGCAGCGTTTCGCTGTCCTTCGCAATGCCGACGAGGCGGTAGCGTCCGCCCTTGAAATGGACGAATTCGCGGCCGATGAATTCCGATCGATCCGTCATCGCCGTTTTACAGCAGGGCTTTGCCGCAGCTGAACGCATCGGCGATTTTCCGGCCTATGGCGTTGTAGGCGTGCGCGCACGGGTCGAAGCAGATCGGTTCGAGTCTGGAAATGTCGACGACATCTCCGGAGAGCACCGACTCGTCGGCCGCGGCGTTGACGATTTTCCCGGTCACGCGGCAGGTGTTTTCATCCATCGCGCGCAGTTCGCATTCGAGGACCAGAGGAAGCTCGTTGACGACCGGCGCGTCCACGTGTTTCGCCTTTGCGACGCTGAACCCGCATTTCGCGAGTTTCCCCGGTTCGTCGTTCCCGGAAACGAGACCGAGATAATCGCACTGCGCGGCGGTGCCGACCGTTCCGAACGCCACCGTGAACGCTTTCCGCGACGCGATGTTCGCCCAGGTTTTGTGCGAAACGTCGATGCAGATCGAAATCTCGTCGTCCAGCGAACATCCGCCCCATGCCGCGGTCATCATGTCCGGGACGCCGTCGGCGCCGTACGTGCCGATCATCAGCACCGGCATCGGGAAGATCCAGGTTTTTGTTCCGAAGTCTCTCTTCATTTTCGTTCTCCTCGGTCCGGAATCGTAGCAAAAATCCGCCCGGCCCGCGCGAAGTTTGCCTTTTGCAACGGTACGTGCTACAATCCAAGGCATGGACAGCGGAGTTTCAGAGAGTTCCATTCCACGGCCGATTTACGACGCCGATCCGGCGCTCGTGGATTTTTACGGTTCCGCCTGGGCCCGCATCGCGTCGCATCTGCGCGAAAATCCGGCGTTGCCGTGCAGCCTGTATCTCGATCCGGAGACCGACGGCGACGCGCCCCGCCGGATACGCGACTGCTGCATGCTCGCGATGGCGGCGAAATACGACGCCGACATGCCTGTGGTGCAATCCCTCGACAATCTCCATGCGGCGATCGGCGGAAAAACCGGTTCCGGCGCGTATCCTCTCGACGTCCGTGAAGCCGATTTTCCGTACATCCCGTGGGTCGAGTACGAATGCGCCTTGATTTCCGGCGACATTTCGCGCGGACGGGCTCTTCTCGCTTCCGACGCGCTGCCGTCGTATTACGAACGTATCGAAGCCCGTGAGGTCAATCCGCGCGGTCCGAACGTCGCGGCGCGCCGCGTGCGCGGAGACACCGCCGGCACGGCGGCCGACGGAGCGTTCGAATACGGGCGTCTGGACGGGACGGACCGCGGCTCGATTTTCTCCGTGGACATGCTTGCGAAGCAATGCCTGTCCGCGCTGTGCGTGTCGCGCATCGCCGCATTGGCCGGAGACGCGTTTTTCTCGTCGAAGTGGCGCGGCAAGTTTTCCGGCAAGAAGACGCTTCTGCGCCGCTGGTATTTCGATTCGGACGCCGGGCTTTACATGGACCTCGACACGGGCACCATGAAGCGCATCGACAATCCGACCGCCGCGGGGTTCTGGCCGATTCTCTGCACGTGCCCGGATCTGTCGGAGATCGCCGGAATCACCGGCGCCGTGACGTCTCCCGAACGTTTCGGCGGCGAATTTCCGTTCGCGTCGCTTCCGCGCACGTCGCCGAAATTCGATCCGGAATCCGCGACCGGCGACCGCGGCGCCGTTCTGCCGATCCAGGCGTACATCGCGCTGTCCGGTCTTTGCAATTACGACATGCAGGCGGCGGTGCGGCCGTTGGTCGTGAAACTGCTGCACAACATGCTCGAATACGGAAATGGATCCGCCGCCGGCGCGTTCCGCGCTTCGTATCCGCCGTGCGCGCGCAAGCCCGGCGTCGAGCCGCCCCCGGATGACACCGGCGTTTCGACGATTCTTCCGATCTGCGGTTTCATGGAGGCCGTGCTGGGACTGTACCACATCGACGCTTTCCGCAAGCTCGTCTGCTGGAATCCTCCGGCGGGCGGCGGTCTGGTCGGCGTGGAGAATCTGCGTTTCGGCGGCAACAGGGTCGACCTGCTGTTCGACGGAACGCGCTGCCGCGTGCGTTCCGTCGAACCGTTCATACTGCAGCTCAACGGCGAACATTACAGCGTCCCGGCCGGGCCGACGCTGCTGCAGATTCCCGACGTCAGGACGCGATGAAACCTTCGCTGATTTCTTCTGAACTGCGCGCCGAGATCGACGCGTATCTGTTCGAGGCGCTTTCGCGCGGCGGCGCCGCGGAGAGCGTGCGCGATGAAATAGAAACGGCGCTGCGCACCGGGACCGAGCCGTCGTTCCGCGACCGGTTGCGCATTTTCATGGACCGCGACGGCCGCACGGATCCGGAGATTTACAAGGCCGCCGGAGTGAGTTCCTCGGATTTTTCGCGCATGCGTTCCGGCGATTTGAACTGCGTGAAGAAGCTCAAGGTGATTTCGTTCGCTTTCGTCATGCGGCTTTCATGCGCGGAAACGGAGCAGCTCCTTCACAGCGCGGGGCTTGCGCTTTCGGGCAGCGAAAAGTTCGACCTCATCGTCCGTTTTTTTCTTGAACGCGGCCGGTACGACGTCACGCGCGTCAACGACGCTTTGCTGGCGTACGAACAGCCGATGATCTGCGGAGCGCTCTGAAATGCCGAAGCCGCCTCTTCCCGTGGAGCACGTCAATCTCCGCGGAATCGGACTCGATTTCAGCGTCGAATGGCGCGAGGTCCCCGCGCTCGCGCCGCCGTGTCTGCGGCTGTTTTCCGGTTACCCGGACGGCGGGACTTCGCTTTCGCTCTCGTACTCCGCTTCGCATCCGCCGTCGCCC
>JAZUJQ010000400.1:0-4969 GCA_045642845.1 Kiritimatiellia bacterium | reverse complement strand
CTGTGTGGAATTCTGTGATTTAATTTAGAGAAAGCGGGAGGGGATGACGACTTTGAACGCTTTGGCGATGGCTCTGTATCCGGCGCTTGTGATTCCCTGCCGGCGTTTCATGCCCGAAGCCTGCACGGTCATGTAGATCCGGGCGGCTTTTTCGATCGTCTCCATCTGACCCATCGCGTTGTCGAACGAGTCGGCCGCGCAGAACACCCCGTGGTGGAACCACACGATGTTGTTGTATTTTTCCATGAGTTTGGACGAGGCCACGGCTATTTCGCGTCCGCCCGGCACCATCCACTTCACGGCGCCGACGCCTTCGGGGAATATCACCGGGCATTCGGTCATCGTGTTGAAGAGCGCGAGAGTGACGTCGCGATCGTTCGGCGGCAGGACGAACGTCATCGCGATGATGTTCGCCGGATGCGCGTGGTAGATGACGCGCATCGCACCGCCGGAGACGCGGAACTTCACCTCGTGGTTCATGAGGTGGCTAGAAAATTCGGAGGTCGGACGTCCGCCGTCGCGCAGCCCCCAGCGCACGCGGTAGCGCGCGCCGGCCTCGTTGAGCTCGCAGATCGCGATGCTTTCTTCGGGAGCGTACGACACGTTGCGGAAGAATTTGCCGGAGCCGGTCACGAGGAACCAATGGCCTCCGAGCGACGGCACGGCCACGTCGCCCTTCGGATCGACGTCGGTCCACGGACCGGGCTTTTTGCCTTTCAGCAACTCCTTCGTCTCCGAAATTTCGGCGTCCGTCATGTGATACGACAGATTGCCGCCGTTGCGTTCGTGAAAGCCCTGCCTGTCGCCGATGTCGCAGAGACGCATGAACTCCGCGACGTACTTGAGCCCTGCTACCTTTTTCATTTGCGTTTTGCGAGAACCTTCTTTTCGTAATCGCGGATTTCGTCGAACCAGCAGGCGCAGGGCGCGACGCCCTTGCGGCGGCAGTATTCGGCCCAGACGTCGGCGACGGGGAAGAGTTTGCTTTCTTCCTGCAGCATGAGCAGTTCGGTGAATTCTCCCTTTGACTGGAGCTCGGCCATTTTTCCGTTCGGGGCGAGCAGCGCCGTGAGCAGAGCCTTCTGCATGTTGCGCATGCCGATCACCCACGCGGCGACGCGGTTGATTGACGCATCGAAGTAGTCGAGCGCGAGAACGACCTTTTCCGGGCCGGCGAGCGCGATTTCGCGCGCGATGTCGTAGAGCATGTCGTCGAGGCGCAGCACATGGTCGGAATCCCAGCGCACGGGGCGCGAAACGTGGAACGCGACCTTGTCGGCGAAAAGCAGCATCGAGGAAATCTTGTCCGCGACGTTTTCGCTCAGATGGAAATGCCCGGAATCGAGCAGGCAGAGAACGTTGTTCTTCGCCGCGTAGTTCATGTAGAACTCGTGGGAACCGACGGTGTAGCTCTCCATGCCGATGCCGAAGAGCTTGCTTTCGATCGTCACGGTGACGAGCGAGCGGTCGTAGTCCGTCGCGAAAATTTCGTCGAGAGACTTCTTGTAGACGGCGCGCGGCGTCGTGCGGTCCGCCGGGATGTCCTTGAGTCCGTCCGGAATCCAGATGTTGAGCGCGGAGGGGGTGCCCATTTCGCGGGCGAAGTATTCCGCGATCCTGATGCACTGGACGGTGTGGCGGATCCAGAAGCGGCGGACCTTTTCGTCCTCGCTCGAAAGCGTGCGGCCGGACGCGGCCAACGGGTGGGAGAAGTAAGTGGGGTTGAAATCGAGACCTTCGAGCCCCGCCTTCTTGGCGAACGTCACCCACGGTTTGAAGTGGCGCGGTTCGATCTTGTCGCGGTCGACGAAGCCGTCTTTACCGAAAATGGCGTAGTTGGCGTGGAGGTTGAGGCGGTGGACGCCGGGGATGAGCGAGAGCGCTTTCTGGATGTCCGCCATCAGCTCTTTGGGCGTACGCGCGCGACCGGGGTAGTTGCCCGTCGTCTGGATGCCGCCGGTGAGAGCGCCGTCGTGGTCGAAGCCCATGACGTCGTCCCCCTGCCAGCAGTGCATTGAGACGTGGAACTTGTCGAGGGTCTTCATCGCGGCTTCGACGTCGACGCCGAGGCGCGAGTAAATCTGCTTGGCCGATTCGAAACGGTCTTTGAAAATTTCCGCCATGTTGCGTTCCTTCGTTGAAAGAAAAGCCGACGCCCCGCGCGGAGCGGTGCGGCAATGGACGCGAGTATAGCGAAAAACGAAATGAAATGCTAGAATGCACGGGCACGGGCGCGGTGGAACCGCGTTCGATTCAACAAAAAACAAAAACATCATCGCGATGAGCACAACTCAGAAGGCGCCCGCCGTCTATCCGGGCCGCAAGAACACCAAAAAGAAGATCCGTCTCGCCGCCGTCGGCGCGTGGGGCAAGGGCTATTCCGACTGGCTGCCCATGATCAAATCCGGGCTCGCCGAGCTGGTCGCGCTCTGCGACACCGATCCCGCGGTTCTTCCGAAGATCGCCGATGCTCTCAAGAGGGAAAAGTCCGTCCGTCTGAATCTGGCCAAGGTTCCCTTCTACAGCGACTACCGCAAAATGCTCGCCGATCAGGAAAAGCTCGGCATCGAGGCGGTCATCGTTGCGACTCCGGATCACGTCCACGCCTGCGCGGCCGTCGCGGCCATGAAGCTCGGGCTGCACGTTTTCGTCGAAAAGCCGCTCGTCCGCACGCTGTGGGAAATGAAGAAATTCCGCGAGGTCGCCAAGAAGGCCGGCGTGGTCACGCAGATGGGCAACCAGGGTTCGGGCGACGCGGGTTTCCGCCGCAACGTCGAAGTCGTCCGCAGCGGCATTCTCGGAAAGGTGAAGACCGTCCACGTCTGGACGAACCGTCCGGTCTGGCCGCAGGGCAAGGCCGTGGAAAAGGCCGTCAAGGGCTGCTGGGGCTCCAAGGACACCAAGGGCGTCGACTGGGATTCCTGGCTCGGACCGGCGAAGAAGCGTCCGTTCATCGGCGACTACCTGCCCGGCAAGAAGGGCTACGATCCCTGGAATCTCTCGGTTGGCGTCTATCAGCCGTTCAGCTGGCGCGCGTTCTTCGACTTCGGCGCCGGCGCGTTCGGCGACATGGCGTGCCACACGATGAACCTTCCTTACCGCGGCCTCGAGCTCGGCGTCGTCACCCAGGCGCAGTGCGTGAAGATCGAGGACAAAACGAAGACGGTTTTCCCGATGAAGTCCGTCGTCGAACTCACCTACGCCGCCCGCGAGTCCAAGGCGCCCGGCCGCGAGGGCGAGGTTCTTCCCGAGGTCAAGCTCGTCTGGTACGACGGCAACAACAAGCCGGCCGCGCGCACGATGCCGCAGGTCACGGCCATGAAGCAGTTCAACGGCAAGGTTCCCGAGACGGGCTGCCTCATCGTCGGCACCAAGGGCATCCTCTGCTCCTGCGCCGATTACGGTCAGCAGGCCTTCATCGCGCTCAAGGGCGAAAAGGTCGCCGTCGACGTGAAGGACCACCCCGCCTGCAAGGACATTCCGCACACGATCCCCGGATCCGGAGTCAACGAACAGAACGGCGGCATGGACAGGTCCGCCGGCGCCGCTTCTCTCTCCGCCGATCCGCACTACGTCGAATTCCTCACGGCGATCAACGGCACCGGTCCCGTCTACCCGGACACCAATTCCCGCTGCTTCTCCGACGTCGATTTCTCCGCCCCGATGATGGAGGGCATCCTCGTCGGCGTCGTCGCGCAGCAGGTCCCCGGCACCCTCAAGTGGGACTCGAAGAAATTCAAGTTCGACAAGGCCGCCGCGAACAAGCTCATCAAGCCTTCCTTCCGCAAGGGTTGGGGGCTCTGAACGGAGCGCTTCGTGCATTCCCCGCGCGGCGTCTCCTCCCGGGGACGCCGCGCTTTCGTTTGATGCTTTTTCAAAAATGAGTTTTTCTTCCGCCGACATCGCCGCGTGGTGCGGCGGTTCGTTCACAGGTCCCGTTCCGGCCGTTGTTTCCGGCGTTTCCAACGACACGCGCACGCTCCGGAAGGGCGACCTTTACATCGCCGTTCGCGGCGACGTGCACGACGGACACGCGTTCGTCGACGCGGCGTTCGCCGCCGGCGCCCCCGTCTGCATGGTCGACGAAAAATGGCGTGCCGGAAATCCCGCCGCCTCCGGCGCGTTTCTCGTCGTGCGCGACACGGTCGCCGCGCTTTCCGCGCTCGCGTCCGGCCACCGCAGGGCCGTCGATCCCGTGATCGTCGGTCTCACCGGTTCGGTGGGCAAGACGACGGTGAAGGAAATCACCGCGCGGTTGCTTTCGACGCTTGGCTCGACGGCGAAAACCGTCGGGAACTGGAACAATGCGCTCGGACTTCCCAAGTCGCTTCTCGAGATGCCGGGCGGAACCGAGTACGGTGTTTTCGAAACCGGCACCAACCATCCCGGCGAAATCGCTCCGCTCGCCGCTTTGCTCGAACCCGACGCCGCGATTCTCACGAACATAGGGGACGCCCACATCGGCAATTTCGGCGATCGCGGCGCGACGGCGAACGAGAAGGCCGATCTGCTCCGCGCCGTGCCGGAAAACGGTTTCGCGGTGCTGGATGCGAACGACGGCTTTTTCGAATATCTGCGCGGACAGTGCCGATGCCGCGTCGTGGCGGTGTCCGCCGATCCGGACGGGCCCGCCGATTTCACGCTCGCCTCGTGCGATGAAGAAAACCGCGCGCTGGAAATTTCGGAAAAAGGCGGCGGGCGTTTCACGGTCGGGCCCGACATGCCCGGAGTCCATCAGCGCGTGAACGTTCTGCTCGCCGTGGCGTGCGCCCGCTCGCTCGGTGCCGGGCGGGAAGCGATAGCCGATGCGCTCGACGGCTGGTCGCCCGGCATGCACGGACGCTGGGAGAAGATTTCGTCCGGCGGCGTTCTGTACGTGAACGACGCTTACAACGCAAATCCGCAGAGCATGCTGCGCGCGGTGGAAACGTTCGCCGGCGTCGCGTGCTCCGGCCGGCGCATCGCGGTG
>JAZUJQ010000399.1:0-8547 GCA_045642845.1 Kiritimatiellia bacterium | reverse complement strand
GAAGAGGTTGCCGTCCTTCACCAGCCCCGTCAGCCGGTCCGTGATCAGCAGCCACCGGCTATCCATCGGCGGATTCACCAGCCGCTCGAACGGCTGCAGCCGGACGGTCTCCTGACGCGGAACCGTTTCGTCCCACGCGTGCGCTTCGAGCCGCACCATGCCCTTGGCGTTCGCGTGCCCGGCATAGCGGACGCGGATGGTTTCGCCGGGATAGGCGACCGGGACGGTGTTCGCCGAATAGGACCCTTGCAGGAGGTCGCGGGGTACGAACAGCGGCGTCCGGCAAACGGCGGGACCCGACCGCCGGCGGTTTTCCGCGCGAAGTCCTTTCCCGTCCGGATTGGAAAGCGTGAGCGCATCGGGGTCGTCCGCCACCCAACCGTGCAGGGCGAGCGGCAGCGAGAAGTCCTGCCAGGGCCGCGGAGGCGCGTCTTCGGCCCCGCAAAGGGACCGTGCGATCCGTTCCAGGCGGCGCGTGATGCGGGCGGAGTCCGTGATGCTTTCCAGACCGTCCGCCGTCGGTAGGATGGCCCGGCCCCCCGTGGGCGTGAGGTAGTCGTATTCGTCGAGGAGACGGCGGAGCCCGACGGCAAGCCCCATCACCGAGCCGACGTTGGCGGCGTTGCAATCGGTGTCCCATCCGGCGGAGGCGACGATTGAAAGGGCGCGGTGGAAACTTCCTCCGGCGAGCGACCAGGCCATGACCATCAGCGCATGGTTCGGGACCACGTGGCATCCGCCGCCGTACCGTTCGTATCCGTATTTGTTTTTGATTTTTCCGTAGACGGTGCGCCAGTCGTCCGGTTTAACGCCTTTGCACCAGCGGCGCACGTTGCGGTGGATTTTCGCGATGAGACAATCGCGCGGAATCACCGAGACTCCGATGTCCAGCAGACGTCCGACGTCTTTTTCGACGAACGCCGCGGCCGTCATGGCCGCCACGGTCTGTGCGGCGTGGACCGCTTCGCCGTCGTGGGAAACGCGCGCGGCCTCGCGGGCGAGGCGCGCCGCCGTGCGCGGATCTCCCGGGCAGACGAATCCGCAGCCTTCGATGAATATCTGCGCGCCGATCTGTTCGGCCACGACGCGTCCGTTCCGCGCCATGGAGCCGGAGCGAGGGGCGGGGACGCCGCGTGCGAGATTGAGGTATGCGGTGTGTTCGGTCGAACGCCCCGCGCCGCCCCACCACAGTATGCTCCGGTTTTCAAGAATCGTGTTCAGCCACGTATGCCCGAAGTCGCGTGACGTCGTGCGCAGTCCGCGTCCGGAATCCTCGAGGGCGCGGATGAATGTGAACGTGCCGGAAAGATCGTCGTCCACGACGACGAGCGGCACGGAGAGGTCTCCGTGGACGTACCGGTCTATCCGACCCCATTTCGCGCGGATGTCGTTTTCGGACCAACCTTCGAAAGGACGGCCGAGATAGACGCCGATCATTTTGCCGAGCACGCCCGCATGGAGCTGTTCCGCGTAATCGGGAGGAAATGTGGATTTCATGTCTGCACGTACGTTAGGATTCTCACCCGTTCGGACGACCGGAGTCCGGATCGGAAGACCGCGCGGACGGAGTGGTGGCGTCGGAGCTTGTTTCATGCATGTAGATCCTCGAGGGTTTGTCATCTCCGTCGCCCTGCGCCATGCAATGGAATTTCCAGCCGTACCGCTCGTAAAATCCGGTGTGATCGGTTATGAGGTAGAGCGTTTCGATTCCATGCTCGGCCATGTCCGAGCAGACGCGGTTCAGCATTTTTCCCGCAATGCCGCGGCCGCGGTATTCCGGATCCGTGAAAACGGCGCAGACGTTTGGACGCAGATCCTTGCGATCGTGGAAATCGTTTTCTATGACGCCGGTTCCGGCGACGATTCTGCTTCCGTCCAGGCAGAGGTACCAGCTCGGCACGACGGCCGAAAAAGATTCCTCGATGCTTTCGGCGTATGCTTCGACGGGGATTTTCCATTTGTCCGAAAACCACGCCGCGGCGGCGTCCTTCAAGTCCCGGCGTTCGGTCAATTTCACGATTTTCATGTCGCATCCCGCGCCCGGCATCGTCATCGGCGTGAACCTGATTCCGTTTACGGTTTGTTCCGGAGCGATTGTTTTGAAACCGAGTTTTTCGTAAAACGGAAGCCCGTACGGCGATGAATTCAAGGTGAGCGTGCGATCGCGGAAATCTTTTTTCATCACGCGGAACAATTCCGTGCCGACGCCCTGGCGCTGGTAGTCGCCGTCGACGAAAAAGAAACATATGTGCGCGGTTTCTTTTCTGATTCCGAGAAATCCGGCGAGCCGGTCGCCGTCGAAGGCGCCGTAGTACACGATGCCGTTCAAGTATCCGCGGTCGGCGAGGCATTTGCGGAAAGCTTCGGTTCCTTCCCGGGAATACACCGGTGTTTCGTATTCGGAGAAAACTTTCCACGCGAGGGCGAGGGCTTCGGTTTTTTCGCCGTCCCGCAGTTCTCTTGCAGACATTCCCGATTTCATTTTATTTCGTTCATTTCCGTTTTCTGAATCAACCGCCGCGTTTGCGGCGAATCCAAGGGTCGTCTTTCACGCGCTTTTTCTTTTTCGGCGCCGGCAGTTCGTCGTACATCGCCGACGTGACCGCGGCGAGCAGATCCGTGTTTTCAAGATCCTCCACGATGACCATAAGCGTTTTCGATCCCTCGTACGGATATTTTCTTTCTGCGTCGGGCATCAGCTTCAACACGGATTCGGTCGGTTTCAGGAGCAGCATGTCGTCGCACAGAAGGCCGATGACTTTGTCCTCCATGTAGATGCAGTATTCGCCCATCATCCGCAGCGAATAAAAGTCGCCGGCCGAGGACAGTCTGTCCATTGCGTAATCGTGAAATTCCAGTGAAGTGGCCATGGCCGTCGCCGAGTCCGTGAGGCTGATCGAATCCCGTTCGATTTTCCGGAATGCGTTCCGGGAATCGCGTCGCGGACCGGGCGTTGATCCCCCCGATGTTTCGGCTGATTATTCCATATCGTCCGATCGGAAACAACCGGCGCCCGGAAGTCGGGTCCGGACAACGGAAAAAAGTAGCGCGGGTGGTGCGCGCGCCACGGAGTCACTGTTCCCGTCTGCGATGGTTCAGGCCTGGCACCTCCTTTCGCAGTTTCCGAACGCGAGCCGGTGCATCGTTCCTTCGAGCGCCAGGCGCAGGCCGTGCGCCTCGACGTGCGTGAGGGAGATTCCCGTGAATTGACGTGCTTCGGGGTTGTCCTTCGGCGCGCGTGAAATCCCGAAACTGGCCGCGGCGCGCGTCTGGTCTTCGCAGCGGCGGAGCGACACCACGGTCGTGGCCGAGGACGTGGTGTGGAAGAACCCCTTGCCGCCGTTTCCGACCGCTTCGCAGGCGCCGCTCAGAACGAGCAGCGTTTCGGCCAGTTCGAAAAATCCGAGTTTGGCGACGAGCCTGTTCTTCCAGTCGAACGTCGCGAAACGCTTGCGCCCGGTCGCCTGACCGACGCCCGGCGCCGAACTCTGCTGGGCGATCGAAACGTACGCGCATCCGTCGGCGACCGCCGTCGCCGGCACGATTTCGATCTGCATCGCCGCGCCGGTGCCTTTTGCGTTCGCGTGATAGATCGTGAGCTTCGGACGGATGTCCGTTTTCGTCGGCTGCGTGAAAACGTCGGGTCCGGTTCCGGGTTCGGGCGTGATTGTCATGGAGTCGTTGTTCATGGTGTTTCCTTTTGCGGTTTGTCGTGGTTTTGTTGTTTCAACGCAATGAAACCTAACAAAAAGAAAATCGAAAATTTCCCAGAAAAAAAGAAACCTTTTGATGTTGAATATGGTATACTTCCGCGCGCACACGCGAAACGCGCGCGACACCGCAACCGACGGTCTTTGCGCCGCGCTGCGCATGCCGTTCGCCGTCTGCCGTGGAAGGATAATCCGGTTCGCGCCGCCGCCGTCCTCCGCGTCATTCCGGGCGCGTTGTCGCACGGCTTGCGAATCTTGCAAAAAAACGTTGTTTTTGATTGAATGTCCCTTGTTTCGCAAATCACGAATTTTCAAAATACTACGATGCGCTGGTCTCGTTCCGTTTTATCCACTCTCCGTGAAGATCCCAAGGATGCGGAGATCGTTTCCCACAAGCTCATGATGCGCGCCGGTTTCCTCGTGAAACTGGAAGGCGGTCTCTATTCGTATTCGCCCCTCGGCGTGCGTGTGCTCCACAAGGTCGAGAGCATCGTGCGTGAAGAGATGGACCGCGCGGGCGCGAACGAAGTGCTCTTCACCGCGCTGCAGCCGATTTCCCTCTGGGAGGAATCCGGCCGCGCCGGGCTGATGGGCAAGTCGATGTTCCGTCTCAAGGACCGCAACGAAAGCACGATGGTGCTCGGGCCGACGCACGAAGAGGTCGCTTCCGACTACATGCGCAAGCTCGTTTCGTCGTACCGTCAGCTGCCTTGCACCATTTACCAGATCCAGACGAAATTCCGCGACGAGATCCGTCCGCGCTTCGGTTTGATGCGGTGCAAGGAATTCGTCATGAAAGACGCGTATTCGTTCGACGTCTCCTCCGATGCGGCCGACGAATCGTACCAGCGCATGTTCGACGCCTACGTCCGCATCTTCAACCGCTGCGGTCTCGATGCGCATCCGGTCGAAGCCGACACCGGCGCCATCGGCGGCAACCATTCGCACGAATTCATGGTGCTCGCGCCTTCGGGCGAGGACGGCATCCTGCACTGCTCCGGGTGCGGCTACGCAGCCAACCAGGAGCGCGCCGAGCGCAAAGTCGCTCCGTGTCCGTACGACAAGCCGTCGGCCGAACCCCGTGAAGACCGCGCCACGCCCGGCGCCCATTCCGTCGACGAGGCGGCCGCCTCGCTCGGCATTCCCGCGGACCGGATCGTGAAGTCGCTCGTCTACATCGCCGACGGCAAGCCCGTGATGGCGCTGGTGCGCGGCAATGCGGAGCTTTGCGAGTGCAAGCTGCGCCGTCTGCTCGGCTGCGCCGAACTCGAGATGGCCGATCCTGAGACGACCGCGAAAGTCGCGGGTCCGTTCGGCTCGATCGGCCCCGTAGGAGTCAAGATTCCGGTCTATGCGGACAACGGACTCAAGGGTGCGCGCGACGTCGCGACGGGCGCCGGCAAAGAGGGCTTCCACACCGTCCACGTGAATCTGATGGACGATCCGGACGTGAAGATCGCCGAATGGATGGACATCGTCAACGTCGTCGACGGCGACATGTGCCCGGTCTGCGGCAAACCGCTTTCGATCGAGCGCGGCATCGAGGTCGGCCACGTGTTCAAGCTCGGCACGAAGTACACCGACGCCCTCGGCGTGAAATTCCTCGACGCGGACAAGCAGTCAAAAGTGATGTTCATGGGATGCTACGGCATCGGCGTTTCGCGCACCGTGCAGGCCATCGTCGAGCGCAACAACGACAAGGACGGCATCGTGTGGCCGGCGGCGGTTTCGCCGTTCCAGGTCGCGCTGCTGCCGCTGGATCTCGCGAAGAGCGACGACTGCCGCGCCGCGACCGAACGTCTGGAAAGGGAATTCGAATCCGCCGGAATCGACGTGCTCGTCGACGACCGCGAAGAGCGTCCCGGCGTGAAGTTCAAGGACGCCGACCTCATCGGCTGCACCGTCCGCGTCGTCGTCGGAGCGCGTTCGCTCGAAAAGGGCGGCGTCGAAATCCGCGGCCGCAGGTCAGGTGAAACCGCGCTTGTTCCGCTCGACGGCGCTCTCGCCGCAGTCAAGGAGATTCTCGCGGCGAACTGAAAACAGTCCGCCGTTCGTTTTCGTTTCAAATTATAAGACGGAGTTTTCCGCCGTGAAAAAAGACAAGACTCTCACGAAACGCCATCTGGTTCAGATCGTCAACCGCGAGTGCGGCATCCGGCAGCCCGAGGCGCTCAAGGCGGTGAACGCCGTGTTCGACGCGATTTCGAAAGCTCTCGTCGCGGGCGGTCACTGCGAATTCCGCGACTTCGGCGTGTTCGAAACGATCCGCCACAAGCCGCGCATAGGACGCAATCCGCGTTTCCCGGACCGCGAATACAGCGTGCCGGCGCGCCGCGTGATCCGCTTCAAGACAGGGCGCGTGCTGCGCGCCGAAATGGACAAAGCCGACGCCGCGGCCGACGCGGCGGACAAAGGAAACTGAAAATGGATTTCTCTTCGCCGCGCGGAATGCGCGATTTCTACCCGGAGGACATGGTTCTCCGCAACCGCATCTTCGATTCGTGGCGCGCCGCCGCGGTCAAATCGGGTTTCGAACAGTACGACGCCTGCGTGGTCGAGTCGCTTGAGCTTCTCAAGCGCAAGGCCGGCGAGGAAATCGTCGACCAGATCTACGCTTTCCAGGACAAGTCCGGCCGCGACATCGCGTTGCGCGCGGAGATGACTCCGACTCTCGCACGCATGGTCGCCGCGCGTCAGGGTTCGCTGCAGTTTCCGATCAAGTGGTTCACCGTGGCGCAGGGCTTCCGCTACGCGCGCATGACCAAGGGCCGCAAGCGCGAACATTACCAGCTCAACCTCGACATCATCGGCGAGGAGGGCGTTTCCGGCGAAGCCGAGGTGATCTACACCGCCATCGCGGCGCTGCGCGAAATGGGCGTTCCCGATTCCGCGTACCGCGTGCGTCTCTCGAACCGTGCGCTGCTTTCGGAGATTCTGCTCAAGCTCGGGGTCCCGGCCGAATTCCATCAGGGCGCGTTCATCGCCCTCGACAAGAAAGGCAAAATCCCGCGCGAGGAAATCGAGGCGATTCTTCGTGAAGAAGGTCTCGACGACGCGGCGTGCAAGTCCGCGTTCGAACTGATGGACATCGCATCGCTGGAAGACGCCGAAAAAATCGTCGGCGCCGATTCCGCGGCGGTCCGGCGCATCCGCGAACTTTTCGAGCTGCTCGACCTTTACGGCGTGCGCGGTCAGGTCGTGTTCGACATTTCCGTCATCCGCGGCCTTTCGTATTACACCGGCATCGTGTTCGAAGCGTTCGACGTCAAGGGCGAATTCCGTGCGATTTTCGGCGGCGGACGTTACGACAACCTGCTCACCACGATCGGCGGCAGACCTACGCCCGCCGTGGGCCTCGGGTTCGGTGACGTAGTGATCGGCGAAATCATCAAGGCGCTCGAGCTCCCGGACGCGCGCGGCAAGGCGCGGTGCACGGCCGTCGGATACATGCAGCCCGAACAGCAGGCCGCGGCCACGAAGTTCTGCGCGCGTCTGCGCGGAGAGGGCGAGGCGGCGAGCCTGCAGCTGCACGCGCAGAAGCCGAAACAGTTTTTCGCGCATGCGGCGGAACACGCCACGCATGCGGCGTTCATCGGCCCGGACGACGTCGCCCGCGGCACGGTGCGCGTGAAAGACCTCGCCACGCGCGAGGAAAAAGAAGTTTCCCTCTGAACGGAACGAACAGAAACCCGGGGATGAACGAATGAACAAGATTCTGATCGCGGCGTTGTCCGTTTCCATGTTCCTTGCGGGATGTTTCGAACACGCCGCGCCGAAGCGCGACGTCACCGCGCGCACTCCGGCGGAGGCCGCGGAAATGCGGGACTCCGTCACGTTCATGAATTTCTCCGGATGCGCCGAACTCACGGCTTTTCCGGAAGATCTCGGGTCGTATCCCGCGCTGACGCGCGTTTCTGTGCGCGGCGTGAAACGCGCGGGAATCGTGCCGGATTCGGTCGCCGAAGCGAAGGGACTCGTGGAACTCGATCTGGCTGGCACGGGGCTGGCGTCGCTGCCGGACGGGCTTTCGGAACTTTCTTCGCTCCGCCGTCTGTATCTCTCGGACAACGGACTCAAGACTCTCCCGCCCGCCGTCTGCAAGGTGAAGTCGCTCGATTACCTGAACCTCGATCGCAACGCGCTTGCGGCGCTTCCGGAGGAAATAGGGGAACTTTCCTCGCTGAAGTGGGTGCGCCTCAACGGCAACCGTCTGGACGACCTTCCCGCGTCGTGCGCGGACTGGAAGAACGTCCGCCGTCTGTATTTGCGCGGAAACAAACTCAGGAGACTTCCCGCGGCGGTGCTTGAAATGAAGGAACTCGAGGAACTGGACATCGGCATGAACGAACTCGAGTCGCTGCCCGAAGAGCTCTGCCTTCTGCCGAAACTCCACCGCCTCGACGTCGACCAGAATCCGAACCTGACGGCGCTGCCCGCGGCGATCACCAACATGCCGCAGATGACGCATCTCTTCGCGTACCGGTGCAATTTCCCGACGAACGAGCAGCTGCGCGTCCGTTCGGCGTATCCGGACATGGTCCGGCATTTCATGTCGTTCTGATCCGGTCGGCGCGCCGTCGAAACATGGTTCTGGCGATAATCTCGTTTATTTCCCTGTTCGGTTGTTCGATGCTTTTCGGCAACGGTTTTTCTCCCGTTTTCGCCGTGATGAAAGCCACGGGGAAAAGCCGTTTGCCATGGTGCGGTCTGGCCGTTTTCTTCGCTGTGAAAATCGCGTTCGACGCCGGCACGCACGTGCTGCCGTTCACTTTGATCCAATATCCGATCTGGGGCGTCTGCTATCTGCTTTCACGGCGTTCCGCCTTCGTTTCGGCAT
>JAZUJQ010000398.1:0-19872 GCA_045642845.1 Kiritimatiellia bacterium | reverse complement strand
ATGAGTCTGGCGATGAGAATCTGGGTGTCGAGCCAATCGTAGCGCGCGGAAACCGAAGCGGCCTTCGCGGCGGAAAGCGCGACCTGTGCGTCGGTCAGTTCGAGCGCGGACGCCTTTCCGACGTTGTAACGTTCGGAAACGATGTCGTAGTTTTCGGCGGCGGCGGCTTCAGCGGTCTGCGAAACGGCGAGAGACTCGCGCGCGCGGCGCGCGTTGAGCGTCGCCACGAGCAGCGCGTTGTAGACCTTCTGCTCGGCTTCGGAGAAACGGCTGCGTGCGGCGCACATGCGCGCGACGGCCTCTTCGATGGCGCGGTTCTTGGCGCCGGCGGAGAAGAGGGACTGCGCCACGTTGACGGCGGCGGCGTAGTTCCAGAGCAGCGGAGACGAATCGCCGGACGCATCGAACGTAAGCCCGAGCGAAAGCGTGGGATAAAGGTCGCAGATGGTTTTGTCGACCACGGCTTTCGCGGCGAGCGCCGAGAAACCGGCCGCGGCGGGCGCGGGCGAATTGGTGCGGGCGACGGCCATGAGGTCGTCGATGCTGCCGGACTGTTCGGGAAACGAGCAGTCTCCGAGGGCGAAATCGGGATTTTCAGCGAGGCCGAGCGAGAGCGACAGCGCGGCGCGCGCGGTCTCGACGGCGTTGCTGGCGGAGACGAGCGAAAGAAGCGCGTTCTGGTAGTCAACCTTGCTCTTCGAGATTTCGTAAGCCGTGGCGGAGCCGACGTCGTAACGGTCCTGCGTCTGTCTGAGGTGTTCCCCGTACGACGCGGCGGTCTGTTCGGCGACTCCGAGCATCTCGCGGGCGCGGGCGATGCCGAAGCACGCGGAGCGGACGGCGTAAACGGCCGAGATTTCGGCTTCGCGCGCGGCGCAGTCCGCGGCGGCGAGACCCGCGACCGCGGCGCGCGCGGCGGCGCGCGTCTTGCCGAAGTCGTAGATCATCATGTTGAGCGAGAGACCGCCGGAGAAGGCACCGTCGCCGCTCCAGTCCGCGTCGTCGGGATCGATGTTGGACGAGGCGTAGGTGTAGCCTATGCGGCCGTCGATGACCGGCAGATGCGCGGCCTTGGCGGCGCGCACTGCGATTTGAGCGGAAACGACGTCCTGACGCGCCTGCACGACGGCCGGAGCGGATTCGGCGGCGATCGCTTCGAGCGTTTTCATGTCGACGGGTCCGGAAACGTCGATGCCCAGCTCGTCGAAACTCAGCGTGCGTTCGAGGTTGCAGCTCTGAGCGCGGCGTGCGTCGCGCACGGTCGTGCAGCCGGAGGCGGCGAACGCGAGACCGGCGGCGACGATCAGCAGCGACAGTTTGGACGCGGCCTCGGCGTTGAAATTCGCGGCGCGGGCGAGGGAATGTCCGAACACGTGCATTTTTATCCACTCGCGGCCGTGTTCGATGCAGGCGTAGATGCACGGCGTCACCAGAATGCCGACGATCGTCGCCATCACCATGCCGGAGAACGTGGTGACGCCGATCGCGAAGCGCGAATTGGCACCGGCGCCGGGAGCGAAGAGCAGCGGCAGCGCGCCGAGCACGAACGACCACGCGGTCATGAGCACCGCGCGGTAGCGCATGTTGAAGCCGTCGATCGCCGCCTCGCTGATGGAATGTCCGGCTTCGCGCTCCTGTTTCGAGAACTCGACCATGAGAATCGCGTTCTTGGCCGAGAGACCGATCAGCATCACCAGACCGAGCTGGGCGTAGATCGAAATCGTGCCGTCGGTGAGCCACAGCCCGATGAGCGCGCCGAGCACGGCCGTCGAAACGGTGAGCATGACGGAAAGCGGGATGGTCCACGATTCATACTGCGCCACGAGGAACAGATAGGCGAAAATGACGGCGAGGGTCATGAGCACGCCGATCTGTCCGCGGTTCTGCTTCTGCTGCAGCGAAAGGTCGGTCCACTCCACCGAGCAGCCGCGCGGAAGATCCAGATTTTCTATTGCGTCCATGATCGGCTCGGCGGGCACGCCGGTCATGAGCTGCGCGGTCATCTTCGCGGACACCCGCTTGTTGTAGCGCTGGATGATGCGCGGACCGGCGGCGTGTTTGATTTCGGCGATCGCCGAAAGCGGAACGAGTTCGCCACGCGCGTTGGGGATGCTCAGTTCGAGAATCGAATCGATGGTGGCGCGGTTCTCGGGACGGGCCTGCAGCTTCACGTAGAACGACTGGCCGAACTTGTTGAAATCGTTGACGTAGTAGGACGAGAGCTGCGTCTGGAGCGTGCCGAAAAGCGTGGCGAGATTCACGCCGAGGGCGGACGCCTTCTTGCGGTCGATGTCGAGATAGAGCTGAGGATTGTGCGCATCGAACGTCGTCTGGCAGAACATCACGCCGTCCATTGCGGAAATCTTGCGCGCGGCGTCTGCGGCGACGTCGCCTAGTTCGGACGCGGTGAGCATGCCGTCCGTGGCGATGTAGAACGAAAGACCGCCCGTGGCGCCGAGACCGGGGATCGGCGGCGGCGCGAAGCACATGATTCTCGCTTCCGGAATGCCGAGACCTATGCCCTGCGCGGCGGCGAGCACCGCGGGAGCCGCGTTTTCGGCGCCGATGCGTTCGGCCCACGGTTTGAGCGAAAGGAAGATGATGGCGTTGTTTTCACCAGCGCCGTTCATGATGCTGAAGCCGGCGATGCCGGCGGTGCTTTTCACCTGCGGAAGACCGGCGAGCTTGTCGCGGAACGCACGGACGGTGTCGAACGTGCGGGCGAGCGCGGCGCCCGGAGGCAGGGAGATGTCGCAGAGCACGATGCCCTGGTCCTCGGTCGGAAGGAACGCGCCCGGAACCTTGTCGGCGAAATATTTGATGCCGACGCCGAAAATCGCGAGGATGACCAGGGCCAGCACGCTGCGGCGGACGAGGAACCGGTTGATCTTGTTGGAGAAGTGGCGCGAAAATCCGAGCGTGACGTTGAACGGGGCGAATATCCAGTGCGCCTTGGCGCGCGGCGGACGCATGATCAGCGCGCAAAGCGACGGCGAAAGCGTCATGGCGCAGAACGTCGAGAGCGAGAGCGCGATGCACATCGTCACGGAGAACTGCTTGTAGATGATGCCGACCATGCCGCCGTAGAACGCGAGCGGCACGTAGCACGCGAGCGTCACGAGCGTCGTCGCGATGATGGCTCCGGTGATCTGGTCCATCGTCTTGATCGCGGCCTCCTTGGCGGAGAGTTTTTCACGCTGCATGAGCGCCTGGCAGTTCTCGACGACGACGATGGCGTCGTCCACGAGCGAACCGATGACGAGCACCAGACCGAACATCGTGAGCGTGTTGATCGAGTAGCCCAGGATACGCATGAACGTGAACGTCGCGACGAGCGACACCGGAATGGCGATGGCGGGCACGAGCGTGGCGCGCCAGTCCTGCAGGAAGAGATACGTGATCAGGACGACGAGCACGAGCGTGAGCACGAGCGTGACGATGATTTCGTGAATCGACGCGACGATCGAACGCGTGGGATCGTAGCCCACGGAGAAGGAGATTCCGTCGGGCAGACGGTTCTCGACGAAATCTTCGAGAAGCGCGTTGACGCGGTCGACGGTGCCGACGGAGTTGGCCTCGGAGTCGCGGTAGACCATGAGCATCACCGACTCTTTGCCGTTGAATTCGCCCCTCGAACCGTAATCTGAACCGCCGAGTTCCGCGCGGCCGATGTCGCGCAGATGCAGCAGGTTGCCGGCCGCGTCGGCGCGGATGACGATGTCGCCGAACTGCTCCGGTTCGGACAGACGGCCGAGCGAGTCGATCTTGAACTGGATGAAGTCGTTCGCACCCTCCGAGCCGAGCGTGCCGGCCGTGGCCTGCATGTTCTGCGTTGTGACCGCCGCCTTGACCTCGTCGACGGTCACTCCGAGCGCGTCCATGCGCGCCGGATCGAGCCACAGACGCATCGCGTACGTCGAACCGCCGCGCACGTCGTACGACGAAACGCCGTCGACGCGCGTGAGTTCGTCGCCCAGGGTTTTGTCGATGATGCGCGAAAGCTCCTGCTGGCTCATGTTCGGATCGTCCGTCATGAACGCGTACATGCAGAGCATGTCGGTGGAGCGTTTGTTGCAGACGATGCCCTGGCGGGTCACCTCCTGCGGAAGAATCGGCTCGGCGCGTTTGACGGCGTTGAGGGTGTTGACCAGGTCGATGTCGTCGTTGGAGCCGACCGCGAACGAGATGTTGGCGAAGTAGTTGCCGTTGTCCTCGGCGTTTGACTGCATGTAGATGAGGTCGTCGCACGAGTTGAGCTGGTTTTCCAGCGTCAACGCGACCACGTCGTTCACCACCTGCGCGCCCGCGCCTGGGTAGTTGCAGTACACGTAGCACTGCGGCGGCGCGATGTTCGGATACTCTTCGACCGGAAGGGCCGTGTAGCAGATCGCTCCGGCGAACACCAGCACGATCGAAAACACGAACGCCAGACGCGGTCGTTCGATGAAAGGTTTTGAAAGATTCACGGGAAATCCTTTCTTCTGACTGTCGGGGCGCCCGGATCAGTTCACTGCACGGGCACCGGATTCACGGGCGTTCCGGGAATGACCTTGTGCGTCCCGGAAACGATGATCGTCTCGCCTTCGGCAAGACCTTCTTCGACGACGTCGAAGTCGCCGGCTTCAAGGCCGATTTCGATGACGCGGCGTTCGGGCACGTTACCCTCGCCGATCACCCAGACGTACGCTTCGTCGCGCGTGTGGCTCGTGGCGGCGGACGGAATCGCGATGGCCTTGCGGGCCTTTCTGCCGCACACTTCGAGCGTGATGGCGGCGCCGGGCACGGCGCGGCCGTCGGCGTTCGGAATCTTCGCGTAAACCGTCACGGTGTCGGTCGAGGCGTTGGCCGAGTTTGAGATGAACTCGAACTCGCCGTTCGCGTCGAGGAACTTGCCGTCGGCGAGTTTGACCCGGACCACGAAATCGTTCTTGAGCGCGGCTTCGCCGCCGTAGTGGCGGAGCAGATCGCCGGTCGCCATCGAGAACGAAGCGCGGAGCGGATCCTGGCTGACGATGGTGGTGAGCGCGCCGGAAGCCGTGGTGACGTAGTTGCCGACGGTGAATGAATTGAGTCCGATCTTGCCGTCGACGTCCGCCGTGATGCGGCAGTGCGCGAGGTTGTCCTCGGCGAGAACGAGCTGCGCCTTGGCGGCGTCGAGCGCGGCGTCGGCCGTCGCCTTTCCGCCGAGCGCGGCGTCCAAATCCGAAGCGGAGGCGACCTTCTTGTCGGAAAGCGCCTGCGTGCGGTCGGAGGTTTTTTTCGCCAGATCCGCCGAAGCCTGCGCCTGCTCCACGGCGGCTTTCGCGGCCGCGACGGAGGCCGCGTATTTCACGTCGTCGATGCGGTAGAGCAGATCGCCTTTCTTCACGGAAGCGCCTTCGGTGAAGGCGACCTCGATGATCGTGCCGGACACCTGCGGCACCACCGCGACCGTATCCGGGGACAGAATGCGGCCGCTGTAGCGATGCACCGGATTGACATCGACCGTCCCGACCTGCGCGACGCCGACCGTCGCCGCCGGCATCTGGAACGCTCCCGCGCCGGCCGCCGGCTTGGCGTCCCTGCCGAGAATTTTGTCGATGGGTTTGCAACCGGCCGCGGCGAATGCGACGGCGGTCGTCAGAAGCAATGTCTGGGAGATCGTGTTTTTCATTGAATTTCTTTCTTTTGTAAATTGCCTGTTGAAGAAAATCATTTGGCAGCGTCGCGCTCGGCGAGAATGGCCATCCACTTTTCCGTCATGCGCGCGTGCAGATGCGCCAGCACGCTGAAAAACGTGGCGCGGTCCGCGGGGGAAACGCCTTCAAGGCCTTCATCTAGCACAATGCGGACTTTTCCGTCGAATTTGTTGTAAAGACGACGTCCGGCGGCGGAAAACGAAATGCTCACAGCACGGCGGTCCGTGGGGTCCACAACGCGCGAAACGAGGCCCGCGCGCACGAGACGGTCGATCGCCTGCGAAGCCGCGGCCGGAGACACGTCCAGATCGTGCGCCAGCTGCTTCAAACGGATTATGCCGCTCTCCGCACGGTCGAACACGTAGCCGAAAATGCGGGCCTGGTTCACCGTGATGCGGTTCATGCGCCCGGAATCGGAGTTCTCGTTCGTCACGATGCGCATGAGGTCGCCGATCTGGGTCAGCGCCCGCCATGGAATGTCTTCCGCCGTCTTTTCCGCAGATTGTTTCATCTACTTAATTATTTAGTGGATTTTATTATTCACATCATGAAACGGCGCAGAATCTATCAAAACGGATTTCACGAGTCAACACGCGCGCCGGCGCCCGACGAGCGGAGACTCCGCGCGCTTCTTCGACGCGGTGTGGTAGAATGCCGGGCGTGCGCTCCGCGGAACGGTCGCGGCAGAAACAACAACGGCGAAAACACGTCAAAAACATGAAACACAATCCGGCGATGTCCCTTCCACAGATCAAGCTCAAAGGTTACCTCGGAGAGCGTCTGGACGCGATGATACGCAATCACGTGATAGGCACTGACGTGGATTACCTCACGGCGGTGTTCCGCGAAAAGACCGAGCGCTGCGGCTGGTGGCAGACCGAATTCTGGGGCAAATACATGCATTCGGCGGTGCCGTACTCCTTCTACGTCCATTCAGGCAAACTCGAAAGCGACATAGATCGCGGGGTGCGGGCGATCATCGCGAGCCAGGAGGCCGACGGCTACATCGGCAATTATCCGGACGAGCTGCGTTTCGGCGAGGGCTGGGACGTCTGGGGCGTCAAGTACACGCTGCTCGGGCTGCTCCACGCGCACGATCTCCGCGGAGACGCCGAAATCCTGAACGCCGCGAAAAAACTTTGCGATTGCGCCATCGCCGAACTGGGGCCGAAAGGCAAACGCGGCCGCGAACTGTGGACGACGGGAAACTGGTCCGGCTACGCCAGTTCGTCGATCCTCGAACCCGTGGTCTGGCTGTACCGCGTCACGAACGAAAAGAAATACCTCGATTTCGCCTCGTGCATCGCCAAGGGCATGACCGAAGCGAAGAAAGGGCCGCGCCTCCTCGACCTCGCGCTCGCTGGAGTGTCGGTGGCCGACCGCAACGAGCCGGACTACAAGGACGAATTCGGCGACTGGACGTACGTCTGCAAACACAACCGCTGGAAGGCGTACGAAATGATGAGCTGCTATCAGGGCATGCTCGAGTATTTCGAAGCCGTCGGCGGCGCCGGAAAGGCGAAGGACTTTCTGAAGGCCGCCGTCATGACCGGCGAAGACATCATCCGCGAAGAAATCAATCTCGCGGGCGGCTGCGCGTGCTCGGAGGCGTGGTTCCACGGCGCGCGCAAACAGCATCTGCCGTACATCCGCCTGCAGGAGACGTGCGTCACCACGACGTGGATGCGTTTCTGCGAAAAACTGCTTGAAATGACCGGCGACCCGAAGTGGGCGGATCAGATCGAGCGCACGTTCTACAACGCGTATCTCGGCGCGATGAAGGCGGACGGCAAAGAATTCGCCGGATACACCCCGCTCACCGGGAACCGGTATCACGGACAGCACCACTGTTTCATGCACACCGACTGCTGCACGGCGAACGGTCCGCGCGGCTTTCTGTGCTTTCTGCGCGAAATGTGCGTGCTTGGAACGGAGCGCTCCGGCGGCGAAGACGTGCCGGCGGCGACGTTCAACTTCTACGGATCGGCCACGTTCGACGGCTTCGACATGTATTCGCTTTATCCGCGCGAAAACTCCGTGCGCATAACGAGCCACGTGAAGGGGCGCCGCATTCTGAAATTCAGAATCCCGGCGTGGAGCGCGAAAACCACGGTTTCGTTCAACGGCAAAACCCTCAAAGGCGTCAAGGCCGGAACGTACTTCACGATCGACCGCACGCTGAAGCTCGGCGACATCATCGAACTGGCGTTCGACATGCCGGTGGTCGCCCACCGGCTCGAAAGCAACATCGCTTTCACGCGCGGACCCGTGCTGCTGGCGCGCGACAGCCGCTTCGGCGACGGCGAGCTTTCGGCCGTCTTCCGCAACGGAGGAACGAAGACGGGCGATGTCATGCCCTCCTTCACCGCGGTGCGCGTTCCGACCGATGCGATGTGGATGGCTTTTTCGGCCACGCTGCCGCTCGACCTCAACGAAGCGAATCCCGAGGGCGCGAACCCACAGACCGTCTTTTTCTGCGACTACGCCTCGGCCGGCAACGAATGGTCCGTCAAGAACCACTACCGCACATGGTTCCCCGTGGCGCTCGGTCCGACCGAGTGAAACGGCTCCGGGATCAGACGCGCCTGTAGGACGCCAGCGGAAACGTCGGCGAAATCGCGAGTCTCAGATCGTCGGTTTCCGCGGCGAGCATGAAAAGCGATTCCTCCGCGCCCGACGTGAACGGAGGAAGCCCGCGTTCGGCGGTTTTCTCCGAACCGTCGGGATTCACGACCGAGACCGTGCACTTGCGCGCGACCGACGACAGCCCGATCGCGACCGCGGAACCCGGCACGCGCGAAACGAGAAGTTTCTTTTCGGACGCTTCTTTCAGCGCGGCCGCGAACGCCAGCGCGACGCCTTCGGCGATTTGCGACGGATCGGGCGACGACGGATCGGCCGTCACCGTCACGTCAGGTTTGAAAAACAACGCGCGAAGGTGACTGAACGAAATCACTTCACGGGCTCCGTGTAAACGCCCGCCTCGTCGGGTTTCGCGTAGAAAGGATAAAGCGAAGCGTCGGCTCCCTTCGGAATGCGCTTCCAGCGCTTGTACGACCACAGCCACTGTTCCGGATGGGCTTCTACCATGCGCTGGATGACCTCGGCGATTTCACGAGTGAGCGAATCCGGGTCGCGTTCACCGGCCTCTTCCCCGGAAATCTCGCGGAACGTGCGCAGCACGTACGTGTCGGTTTCTTCATCGTGGATCATCGCCGTGATCAGAATCGGGGAACCGAGGCGGTGCGACAGCACGCCGACGGCGCCGGAGACGGTCGCGGGAACGCCGAAAAACGGCACGTAAATTCCGCCGTCCGCGGGCGCGACGTGCTGGTCGAGCAGCAGCGCGGTCAGATCGTTCGAACGTATGGCGCGCATGACGCCGGCGATCGCGCCGCGGCGTTGTATCACGCGCTGTCCGCGGCAACTGCGGAAACGCGCGAGCATTTTCGTGGCCATGCCGGTGCCGAACGGTTTGTACACGCTCCACAGCACGCGGCTTGAATCGGCGACGAACACGCCGCCCAGATCCCAGTTTCCGAGATGCGCCGAAATGAACGATCCTCCGAAACTTCCGGAAATCCAGCGTTCTATCGTTTCATCGCCCGCTCTGCAAAGTTTCGCCACGCGCTCGTGCGTATGGCGCGAAAACCAGAAATAATCCAGCACGATCATCCCCAGATGTTCCATGCTGGAGAGATGCAGGGCCTTTTTCTCTTCCGCCGTTTTCCGGTCGCCGTATGCAAGATCGAGGTTCGCGAGAGCGATGGAACGGAAGCGGTTCATCGACGCGAGTCGGCGCCCGAGCCAACGGCCGAGCGCGACCTCGCGCCTGCGCGGAAGCGCCGGAATGATCCACAGCGCCAGCAGAAGCAGAAAACACTGAAAAGGCGAAATCAGCGCATCGCGCACGGCGCGCGCGCGTTCGCGGCGTCTGCGGCGGGCGTTCCGCCGTTCGTTGTCACCGGCGTCACTCATCAGAACGCCGCCGTCTCGAACTGGAGTTTGTACAAATGGGCGAATGTGCCGTTTTCGTTTTTCAGCAGTTCCGCGTGCGTGCCGCATTCGGTGACGCCGCCCTTTTCCACGACGGCGACGCGACGGCACTTGGCGATCGTCGAAAGGCGATGCGCTATGACGATGACGGTGAGGTGTCCCATCAGGTCGTCGATCGCGGCCTGCACCGCGCGTTCGCTGTCGGTGTCGAGAGCCGACGTGGCCTCGTCCAGAATAAGCATTTCCGGTTTGCGGATGAGGGCGCGCGCGATGGCTATGCGCTGCTTCTGTCCGCCGGACAGCGCCACGCCGCGCTCTCCCACCACGGTGTCGTAACCGTTTTCCTTCGCGCGGATGAATTCGTCGGCGTGCGCAAGTTTCGCCGCGGCGACGATTTCCTCGCGCGTGGCGTCGGGTTTGCCGTAGGCGATGTTTTCGGCGATCGTGGCGTTGAACAGGAACGTGTCCTGCAGCACGAGGCCGATGCGGGAGCGCAGAGACGAAAGCGTGAGTGTGCGGAAGTCGACGCCGTTACGCGTGATCGCGCCGGAGTCGGGATCGAAGAAACGGAGCAGCAGCGACACAAGCGTGGTTTTGCCGCCGCCGGACGGACCGACGACCGCGAGCGATTCCCCGGACTGGATCTTGAGCGAAAGCCCGTCGAACACGCGCTTTTCCCCGTACGAAAAGGAAACATCGCGGAATTCGATTTCCGAAAGAGCGCCGTCCGCGTCGCGGGCGGTCGGCGAATCGGCGACGGAAACCGGCGTGTCGATGATTTCGAAGACGCGGTCGGCGGCGCCCGAACTCTGCTGGATGTCCATCGAAATGCGGCCGAGGCGCTTGAGCGGATCGTAGAGGAAAAACACGGAAGCGGCGAAAATTATGCACCGCGAAATCGGCATGCCGACGAGCGTGGCGTAAAGAAGCACCGCCATGCCGGCAAGCCCGCCGATCGTGTGCGTGATCGGCTCGTTGAGCGCCTTGGCTTTGACCGCGCGGATCATCTGACGGAAGAACCCGCGGCACTGTTCCGCGAAGCGGGCCTCCTCGCGCGCCTCCTGTCCGAACGCCTTGACGACCGAAACGCCGTCGAGCGATTCCTTCATCACGCTGGTGATGTCGGCCAGGCGCTTCTGCCCCTCGCGGCTTATGCGGCGCAGGCGGCGCCCGATCAAAACGATCGGCACCACGACGGTAGGGAACAGCAGCATTGAAAACAGCGCAAGACGCCATTCGAACACTACGACGAAGGTGAACACCATCAGAAGTTTCACCGGCTGGCGGATCGCGTCGGTGATCACGTTGGTGACCGTGGTCTGAAGCAGCTGCGTGTCGGCGACGGTGCGCGAAATCATGTCGCCCACGCGCGAAGAGTTGTAGAACGAAAGCGAGAGTTCCTGCAGGTGATGGAACAGTTTCAGACGCAGATCCATGACCGTGCGCTGACCCACCCATTCCAGACAGTACGCGCTGGTGAACTGGGCGGCGCTGTTCACGAGCGTCACCGCGAACAACACCACGCAAAGCCACACGATGCCGGAAAAGCCGCGCTTCTTGAGCGTCTCCATGCGCTTTTCGTCGACGAGTTTTCCGAAATATTTGTCGGCCTTGTCCTGCACCCAGCCGCGCGCGGCGGAATGCTCGGTCGCATCGAGATCCACAAGCGCGGAGTCGCCGTCTCCGTCGGAAAGCGCCACGATCTGGGTCTGGGGTTTCGCGGCGTCCGCCGCGTCGGGAGCGTCGCCGAAAAGCCAATCCATGGCCCCCTGCGCCCCGATGAACAGCGCGATGAGCGACCCGCCGCCCAAAACCGCCGCAAGCATGCCGATGCACAGCCGCAGCCAATACGGCTTCGCCAGCGCCACGATGCGCATGAACGTGCGAAGTTCGCCAGGTTTAACCGATCTTTTTTTACCGCCCATTGCAGTGAGTGATGCTGTACGACCGAATCAAAAACGTCCGACCGGCGTTCAGGCCTTCGCCTGATCGCCCTTGCGTTTCGCGCGCCAGAGCCCGATGATCGCGAGCGCCTGTGAAACGACCCAGTAAAGGCCGAGCGCCGAGGCGAAATTGTAGCAGATGAAAAGCATCATGACCGGCATCATCAGCGACATCATCTTCTGCTGCTGGGCGTCGCCGGCGGACGGCGTGAGACGGCTCTGGAGGGTCATCGTCACGGCCATGGCGATCGGCAGGAAGTTGACGCCGAACGGAATGCCGTGCGCGACGAGGAATTCACGGAAGCAGTTCTCGGGTTCGGAAAGATCCGAAATCCAGAGAAATTCCGAAAAACGGAGTTCCACGCAGGAACGCAGCACCGTGAACAGCGCGATGAAGATGGGGGGCTGGATGAGCATCGGCAGGGAGCTGGACATCGGGTTCACGTGATTCTCGGCGTAGAGCTTCATCTGCTCCTGCTGGAGTTTGCGGGGATCGTCTTTGAACTTCGCCTGCAGTTCCTTGATCTTCGGCTGGATGGCGCTCATCTTCTTCATGTTCTCCGTGCTCTTGCGGTTGAGCGGGAAGAGCACCAGACGGACGAGAATCGTGAGCAGAATGATGGCCCATCCGTATCCGACGCGGAGCGTGTCGTGGATGAAGTTGAGGAAGTCGAGCAGAATCCGGCAGAAGAAGCTCCAGGTGCCGAAACGCATCACGTCGCGGTGCGTCGGGGAAATGGCGCGCAATTCGGAAAGCTTGCGAGGACCGACGTAAAGAGAATAGGACGAGGCGAGTTCGGAGCCGGGGGCGAACGTCCGTGCGCCGCATTCGAGCGTGGCGCCGACCGAATCGAGCGCAAGCATCGCCCCCGCGGGCGTGGCTTTGCGCACGAGACGCGTCTCCACGCCGGTTCCCGGAACGGCGGGCGTGAGAATTTCCACGAAGAAACGTTCGCGCAGCGCGACCCAGTCGACAGGCGTGTCGCACTTCGCGCTCGCGTTCATCGGAGCGGTAGGGGAGACGGGCGACGACTTGCAGCCGCCGGAAGCGGTTCCGAACATCGCGGCGAACGACGGGAGCCCCTTGCCGAACGATTTGGCGAGATTCTGTTCAAGCGTGGAACCGCGACCGGCGCCCGTGCGCAGATCGACGCCCAGATCCATGTCTTTCGCGGTGGCGCCGATGCCGCGCATCGCGCCGAGCGCTATCCCGGAGCCCGCAGTTTCGACCGTTTCGCCGGAAACGTTGCGGATGACGTCGGACACCGCGAGCAGGTAGCCGTTGGTGCAGAGCACGGTGCGCTCGAACGTGAGGCCCTTGGCGGAAACGGCTTTCACCGCTACGCCGCCTTCGATCTCCGAAATTTCGAAGTCGGAACGGGAGTCCAGACCGGCGATGCCTTCAATCGCAAGCGCGGGACGATCCGAAAAATCGAAGGACACGGGGTCGTCTCCGTCGCGCGTTTCGCGGAATTTTTTGAGCGTCACGCGCTTGAGCGCGCCGCCCTTGCTGGTGAATTCAAACTCCGCCGCATCGTTCGAAACGACGACAGTTTTCTCGGGTTCCGCGCTTACCGCGGGAAGTTCTTCGGCGGCGGACGCGGCGCGCATTTCCGGCGCGGTTCCTGCGGTCGGACCGGCCGGCTCCGCGGCGGGCTGTCCGGCGGTCGGCGCCGGTTCCGCGGCGGACGCGGACTGCGTCTGCTGGACGAGTTCGGGATGCTCTTCGTAGAAAGCGGCGCGTTTTTTGGCTTCCTGACGCGAAACGTAAAACCACCCGCACAGCAGCAGCGCGAGAACGGCGACGATTATTTTATCTGATTTGTTCATGTCGATGTTTGAAATTTGATGTTCGTACCGGGCTTCGACGTCAGCGTTTTTCGTTTCTGGCCTCCCACGTCAACGGAACAGGATCGTATCCGTGAGGGCCGAACGGATGACAGCGCAGAAGTCTGCGCGCGGTGAGGTAAAAGCCGCGCAGCACGCCGAAACGCCGGAAAGCTTCGATTCCGTAGTTGGAGCAGGACGGTTCGAACCGGCAGGCGCCGCCCATTAAAGGCCCCAGAACGATCTGGTACGCGCGGATGAGCGCAATGCAGAACTTCGTCAGCACCGTTTTTCCCCTTCCGCGCCGGAAACGATTCTGCGCATGTCCTCGCGCACGTCCCCGCATTTGACGTCGAGAATCTTCCGCTTGGCGATGATCACGAAATCCCGCGGCCCGCCGCGAATTTCATCGCGAAGCGACCGGAACGACTCGCGGATCAGACGTTTGGCGCGGTTGCGTTCCACCGCATGGCGGAAGGTGCGTTTCGAAGCCACTATGCCGAGACGGGACTCACCCGACTCCGACGCGCCGGCCGCGGACCACACGACGACGAATCTGCCGACCCGTTTGTCCGGAGACGCGAAAACTTCCTGAAAACGGCGCGAAGATTTGATTTTCGCCGCACGGCCGAAAGAAAACGCACGCCGCCGGGACGATTCCGCCCCGGCGGCATTTGAAGGGGTCCCGGACAATGTCGCTTCGGACATCGCGCTGCCCCCCGCCGGCCTATCAGACCTGAGTGAGGCGCTTGCGGCCCTTCTGACGACGGCGCTTGAGCACGGCGCGGCCTTCCGCAGTGGCCATACGGGCGCGGAAACCGATCTTGCGAACGCGCTTCAACTTTGACGGCTGATAAATCTGTTTCATCTCTTGTATCCTCTGTGAGTTGCAAAAACGCGCAGAAGTATATGGAAAACGGCGTTTCGAATCAAGACGATTTTTTCTAGTTATCTGAAAATCATTTTGCTAGAATCCGCGCCAGAAATGGACACGAAGTTTGCGATACTCGGAGATATCCACGCGAATCTGGACGCATTGGAAGTCGTTTTGGCCGACGCGAAGGCGAACGGCGCAACCGACTACATCTGCGTGGGCGACGTCGTCGGATACAACGCGTATCCCAACGAGTGCTGCGAACTGATCAGGGCCCTCGGCTGCGTGACCGTCTGCGGCAATCACGATCATTACTGCGCCTTCGACGAATCCCTTTCGGAATTCCAACCCAACGCCGCGGCCGTCGTGACGTGGACGCGCGAAAAGCTCACTCCGGAAAACCGGACCTGGCTCAAATCCCTGCCCTACACCGCCACGCACCGCGGAATGACGATCGTCCACTCGACGCTGGATTCTCCGGAACGCTGGGGCTACGTGTTCGAAGCCATCGAGGCGGAACCGTCTTTCCCGTACCAGAAGACGCTGGTGTGCTTCCACGGACACACGCACGTGCCGTGCATTTTCAGCGACACGCAGGGCGTCGTTTCGCGCATCGAACCGAAGTCCTGCATTCTCAAGCTCGGTCACAAGTACTTCATAAACACGGGTTCGGTCGGTCAACCCCGCGACGCCGATCCGCGTTCGTCGTACTGTCTCTACGAACCGAAAACGCGCGAATTGATCTACCGTCGGCTGGATTACGACATTCCGGCCGCGCAGGCCGCGATACGCGCGGTCGGTCTTCCGGATCGCCTGGCCACGCGCCTCGCGATCGGCAGATGATTTCCGCCCCAGTAGCTCAACCGGATAGAGCAACGGTCTTCTAAACCGTAGGTTGCCGGTTCGATTCCGGCCTGGGGCAAATGTTTCCGCTCACGCCGGACGCGTGAGAAGCGGCTTCACATGCGCACGACGGCGGCGCCCCAGGTGAGACCGGCGCCGAAAGCGGCGAAGAGCACGGTGTCACCCGGTTTGATGCGGCCGTCCATGACTCCGGAATGCAGCGCTATCGGAATCGAAGCGGCCGTGGTGTTGCCCGTGTCTTCGATCGTGTTGACCGTCTTCTCGAACGGAATGCCGAGATTTTTCGCGGCCGTGGTGATGATGCGCATGTTCGCCTGATGCGGCACGATCCAGTCGATGTCGGCGGGAGTGAGTCCGGCGGCTTCGATCGCGCGCTCCGCGATCGAGACCATGTTGCGCACTGCGAATTTGAAAATCGCGTGACCGTCCATTTTCACGAAACCGCGGCGCTGGGCCAGCGTTTCGGCGGTCGTCGGCATCGCCGCCCCGCCGGCTTCGATGTAGAGCAGATTCGCCAGAGTGCCGTCGGTGCCCGTCGCCGACGAAAGAATCCCGCACTCCGAATCATCGCGGCGTTCGATGACCGCCGCACCGGCGCCGTCACCGAACAGAATGCAGGTGGAGCGATCCGTCCAATCGGTGATCGCGCTCATTTTTTCCGCGCCTATCACAAGCGCGCGGCGGATGCCGCCGGCGAGGATGAAGTTGCGGGCGACTTCAAGAGAATAGATGAATCCGGAACAAGCGGCGTTGAGATCGAAACACGTGGCGTTGACAAGCCCGAGTTTGTTCTGCACGTGGCAGGCGACGGCGGGCAGCGGAGAGTCCGGCGTGATCGTGGGCACGACGAGCAGATCGATGTCCTCCGGCTTGAGCCCCGCGCGCTCGAGCGCGATGCGGCCGGCCGCGGCGGCCATGTCGGAAACGTGTTCGCCGGGAGCGGCGATGTGGCGGCGGCGGATGCCGGTGCGCGGAAAAATCCATTCGTCTGACGTGTCGACGATTTTCGAAATGTCGTCGTTCGTCATTACGCGTTCGGGAAGGTACGCACCTGTCCCCGTGATCGCGGCGCGGATGTTCTTCGTGTTCATGTCGTGTGAGCGCCGCCGGATCAGAGCTTTTTCAGCGTCGGATAAAGACCGTGCGCGTTCTGCTTTTTGAGTTCTTCGAGATTTGAAGTGATCTTGCCGGCGACGTCGGCTTTAGCGCACTCGGCGGAAACGCGGATCGCATGGAATATCGCCTTGTGCGACGAAGCTCCGTGCGTGATGATGACCGTGCCGTTGACTCCGAGAAGCGGGGCGCCGCCGTAAACGTCGGGATCCATCACTTTCTTGAGATCCTTGAACGCCGGCTTGAGCAGAAGCGCGCCGATTTTGCGGATGAAATTCGCCGTGAAATAGGTCTTCATGCGGCTGGTGAGCGATTTCGCCAGCGACTCGACGGATTTGAGCACGACGTTGCCGACGAACCCGTCGCACACGACGACGTCCGTTTCACCGCGGAAAATGTCGTGACCCTCGACGTTGCCGACGAAATGCAACAGCCTGTTTTCCTGCAGAATCTCGCGGGTTTGCTTGGTGAGCTCGTTGCCCTTCGAATCCTCGGTTCCGATCGAAAGCAGACCGATCGAAGGATCCATGCGCCCCAGCACGCATTGAGAATAGATTTTGCCCATGATCGCGAACTGCTCCAGTTCGACCGGAGTGCAGTCGGTGTTCGCGCCGGCGTCCAAAAGCAGCACAGGACGCCCCATGGTGGGAAACACCGTGGCGATCGCCGGGCGTTTGACCGCCGGCGATCGGCGGGCGATGAGTATCGCCGCCGCGACCATCGCGCCGGTCGACCCGGCCGAAAGGAACGCGTCGACCTGCTTGTCGCGCAGCATTTCCATGCCGCGGTTGATCGACGAATCCTTTTTCGCACGCACCGCCTGGGCCGGCGGTTCGCACATTTCGATCGCTTCCGACGCGTGCCGGATGACGAGGTGATCCGACTCGACCGCTTTGTTCACGGCGAGTTCCGCGCGGATGGCGTTTTCATCGCCCACCAGAACGATGGTGAGGTCGGGCCATTCGCGGGACGCCTCGACGGCGCCCTTCACGATTTCACGGGGGGCGAAGTCGCCCCCCATCGCGTCAACGGCTATGCGCATCGGAACGCGACCGGTGTGATTCAGTCGGCGACGACGTCAAGCACTTTGCGTCCGCGGTACATGCCGCAGGCCTTGCAGGCGCGGTGCGCCTGGACGGGGGCTCCGCAAGCCGGGCAAGTGGTGGCGGCAGCGATCGTCGCCTTCTTCTGCGCCTTGCGCATGCGGATCTTCATCTTGGATTTTTTGCGTTTCGGAACGGCCATTTGGATACCTCCGTGATCTTGTTATTTTGTTTTAGGAAAGAGTGAATCGAGGGCGCCCCACGGCGAATTCCCGTCGTCGGACCGGCAGTTGCACGGACCGTCGGCCAGACGCTTGCCGCAACGGGGGCAGAGCCCCGCGCAGTCGGGAGAACACACCGGGTGCGTCGGAAGGGCCAAGAGAATAGTTTCCCGAAGGTCCGAAGTCAAGTCAATTTCCGTCGTTTCCGGCGTTATTTTGACGGAAACCGTGAAATCGTCGCCGTAAACGGCGGAAAACGGCGCGCAGCAGCGGCCGCATTTGCCCTCGAACGACGCTTCGGCGGAACCCGTCACGAGAACTTCGTCGCCGAAAAGTTTCGCTTCAAGTCGGTAGCGGGCGCCCGAAACCGGGTGCACGAGATCGGCCGGGGTTTCCACCCAGTCGAATTCAGCGAGCGTATCCTCGCCTTCCAGACTCACGCCGTCCGGACCGAGCGCAGTCACCGGAATTTTCATTTGGAGTTGAGGCGCATCGTCACGATTTTGCGCTCGATGTAGCGTTGCACCGCCGGCGGGACGAATTTCGACGTGTCGCCGGCGTAAGAGGCGATTTCGCGCACGGTGGACGACGACACGTAGCTGTGCTCTTCGTGCGGCATCAGAAAGAAGGTCTCGATGTCCTGCGAAAGCTTGCGGTTGGTGAGCGCCATCTGGAACTCGTACTCGAAGTCGCTGTACGCGCGGAGCCCGCGCAGCACCACGCGCACGCCGTGCGAATGGCAGAAGTCCACGAGAAGTCCGGGCATGGGCTCGACCGTCACGTTCGGCAGATCCGCCGCGACTTCGCGCGCCATCGCCACGCGCTCTTCGCACGAAAACATGGCGCCGGCCTTCGCCGACGTCCCGGCTATCGCCAGAATGACGCGGTCGAAAAGCCCGCTCGCGCGCGTGAGCAGGTCGAAATGCCCGAGCGTAAGAGGGTCGAAAGTCCCCGGATATACAATCGTGGTGTTCATTGCTTAAACGCGCGGAATTCTAGCATAAACACGCGCAAACTGCTAGAATCGAGGCCATGAAACGCACATTCTTCGCCGGATCGAACTGCGGTGACGCGCTCCGAGGGCTGCGCGTCGTTTCGTTCGACTCCGACACGCACGGTTTTACGGAAATCGCCTCGATCGACGACTCCCGCGATCCGATCTTTTTCGAACAGTCCGCCGACGGCAATTTCCTGTACGTCGCCGAAAACGTTTCCGAAACCGCTCCCGATGCGGCGCGCCCGGGCGGCGTTTCAGTGTATCTGGTCGCCCGCGACAATTCCCTCGCGCGCATCGCGTCCTACGCCCTCGCGCCCACGGTGCCGTGCCATCTCTCGCTTTCCCCGGACGGACGTTATCTGGCGTGGGCCGAATACCGCAACGCCAACGTCGGCGTTATGGCGATCGGCGACGACGGACTTCTCGCTCCGCTTGATTCCGCGCACCACGAGGGCCACGGGCCCAATCCCGTCCGTCAGGAGGCCGCGCACTGCCATTTCGCCGCGTTCACGCCGGACATGTCGCGTCTTCTCGTGTGCGATCTCGGGCTCGACAGAATCTTTTCATACGAACTTTCGGAAAACCGGCTCGTGCACCGCGCGGACGAGGATTACGTCTCCGCGCCGGGGTCCGGACCCCGCCACATCGCGTTTCTTCCCGGCACGGATTTCGCGTTTCTTGTCACGGAACTTTCGAGCGAGGTGGTTTCTCTGCGCCTGCGGCGCGGCGCCGCGCCGGAAGAAATCTGCCGCCGCACGATGCTGCCCGAGGGCGGTTGCGACGTCGTCACGAAAGCCGCCGCGATTCATTTGTCGCCGGCGCGCGGATGGCTTCTCGCGTCCAACCGGGGCCACGATTCAATCGCGGCGTTCCGCGTGGACGCGAAAACCGGGATGCTTGAGTCCGGGCCGATTTCGAAATTGACCGGACGTTTTCCGCGCGACTTCGCGTTCACGCCGGACGGCGCGTTCGTCATCGTCGGGCACAAGCTGTCAAACGAGATCGCATCGTACCGGTTCGATTCGCGCACCGGAGCTCTCGAACGCACCGAAGGCACGCTCGGCGGGATGGAAAAACCGCTGCGGTTCGCCTTCGCGAAGATGCAGAAGGGCTGATCGATGATACGCAAATCCGAAATTCCGGTGAAAACGCCGGACGAACTGGAACGCTGCCGCGTCGCCGGAGCGAAAGCCGCCGAAACGCTGCGCCGCATGTGCGACGCGGCCGTCGCGGGGGTTTCCACGAAATGGCTCGACGATCTCGCCGCCGAAACCATGGCGTCGCTCGGCTGCCGCAGCGCGGATTACGGTTACTAC
>JAZUJQ010000397.1:0-5804 GCA_045642845.1 Kiritimatiellia bacterium | reverse complement strand
CGCCGACCGCGACGTCGCCGCGTTCCGGCAGCATGCCGCGCAACATGCGGATGAACCCGCGTTCGCCGATTTCGGAAAGACTCGCCACGGGGACCTCCGTCGATCAGCGCGGAACTCCCCAGCGGACGGAAACCGGCCAGTACACGCACGCCGCGGGACCGAGCATCTGCGTGCGCGGAACGGGGCCCCAGTAGCGGCCGTCGTAAGAATTGACCGTATTGTCTCCCATCGGCAGAAATTCATCGCCGAGAACGATCGAATCCCCGCGCGCGGCGAGCCGCGTCTTCACGCCCGGGGGCGTGCCGCCGGCGACGTCGCCCGTGTTGCGGTATCCGGTGTACGCGGGCCCGGTCTTCGATTTCTCCATCGAAATTTCACGTGCGATTCCCGGGCAGTTTTCCGGGACTTCGCCGTTCACGAGCAGGCGCGGCATGTCGATCGAAATCGTTTCGCCCGGAAGGCCGACGAGCCGTTTGATGTAATGCTGCGCGGCGGCCAGCCCTTCGATCGGACGATCGACGTAAAAAAGATTCAATCCGAAAAACGGCACGCGCGACACCGCGTCGCCGCGCGAAAGCGCATCGCGGGCGAACGCCTCGTCGAGCGTGTATTCGGCCGAAGACGTCGCGAAGACGCAGATTTCGTCGCGGCGCGGCGGACGGAAATTCCACGCCATGCGGTTCACGAAAACCTGATCGCCGGAAATGACGTAACCCGACCAGATGCGGTCGCCGGCGTTGACGCGGCCGCGCGCGATTTCGCTTTCCGACGTGGCGGGGTTGTCCGGCATCGGATCGGCCATCGCGCGCAGATTCAAATCGCGCCCGATCACGTCCTGAGGCACCTTGTAACGTTCGCCAGCCACCGTGAGAATGACCATGCCGGGGGCGCGCATGTGATCGGAGGAAACCACGAGCGAACCCGAAGTCTTCGCCGTGACGTCGCGGTACCAGCTTCCGGTGAAAATCCACTTGACGATTTTGAACGGTTTGAACGTGTCGAACACGCCGTCGCGTTCGCACTGCACGGAATGAAGCCCGTACAGCGTGGGTTGCATCGACCCGGTGGGGATTTTGAAAGGCTGGAAGAAATAAGCGCGGAACGCCATCGCCACGCCGAATGCGACGACGAGGGTTTCGACGATTTCGAAAACCGACGCCGGAACCTTCGACGGAAATTCGGCGGCTATGTCCGCACCGGCCTTTTCGCAGGCGGCGATCGCGACCTCGCGCGCGTCGTTCGTGCGCGCGGCGCGGGCGGACGAAAGCGCCTCGCGGGCGCGGGCCGCCGCGCCTTCCGAAAGCCTGTCGGCGTCCATGGACAGCGCCACGTGCAGATCGTTGCGCGTGTTCTTGAGACGCTTGCGCAGACGCAGCGTGCGGAGGAATTCAGGTGATTTCATCGAAGGAGCGGCCGAGTTTCGCCACTATCCTCTCGACATGGCGGCGGATGTCGCGGTCCGTTTCCATGCGGCCCGGGATCGTATTGCACGCATGCACGATCGTGGCGTGGGTTTTCTCGAAAGCGCGCGCGATTTCGGGCAGCGACTTCCGCGTGAATTTGCGGCAGAGGAACATGGCGATCTGACGCGGAAGGGCGACGTTCTGCGGACGCTCCTTGCTGGTCATGTCCGCAAGCCTGATTTCGAATTCTTCGGCGACGACGCGCTGGATCTCCTGGCACGAAGGTTCGGCCTTCTGCTCGTCCGCCACGAAACCGGCGAGCTGTTCCGTCACGGTTTCGAGCGTGAGCGGCTTGCCGAGCAGATTGCGGTAGCAGATGAGTTTAGTGAGCGCGCCTTCGAGGCGGCGCACGTTGGACGTGATGTGTTCGGCCACGTAGGCGAGAAACTCGTCCGGCAGCGGCTGCGCCGCATCGCGCTGCTTGCTGCGGAGAATCGCCATGCGCGTGGCGTAGTCCGGAGACTGCAGATCCGTGACGAGCCCCTGCTGGAAGCGCGAAACCAGGCGCTCGCTCAGACCGGGAATCGACTGCGGCTGCTGGTCGCTCGTGAGGATGATCTGCTTGTGTTCGTTCTGCAGGGCGTTGAACGTGTTGAAGAACTCCTCCTGCAGCGCGGGGGATTTGGAAAGGAACTGGATGTCGTCCACGAGCAGCAGATCGGTGCGGCGGTAGCGGTTCCGGAATTCGGCGGCCTTGTTGGTGCGGATGCTTTCGATGAAATCGTTGAGCATCGACTCAAGCGTGACGTACACGATGGTGGCGTTCGGATCGCGCGCGTGCACCGCATGGGCGACGGCCTGCATGAGGTGCGTTTTGCCGAGGCCCGTGTCGCCGCAGATCATGAGCGGGTTGTAGACGTTGCCGGGATTCTCGGCGGCCTGGCGCGCGGCGGCGTGGGCGAAACCGTTGGACGGACCGACGACGAACCATTCGAACGTGAAATTCGGATCGAGCGGCATGCCGCGCAGTTCACCGCGCGCGGCGCGCGGCGCGGACGGCTCCGGGAAGCACGTTTCGGCCGGCGAATCGGGCGCGATCGACGGATCCACGGAAAACGAAATCTCCGTTCCGGGGGCGACCCCGTCGACCGCGGCGCGGATGTGCGGAAGATAGTTGTTCTTCAGATACATTTCGGAGAACAAATCCGCAACCGCGAGAACAATACCGTTTTCGGCGGAACCGGTGCACCTGATCGAAGCTATCCAGCGCGCGAACATGTCCTCTCCGAGCGTCTTGCGCAGAGTCTCGCAGGCGGAGAGCCATAGTGCCGGTGTTTCGTTCATGAAAAAAATCGTGGAAAAGCTGTTTACAAAAGAAAACTGACTGGATTATCAACGATAAACGGGCCTTTTCGCAAGAAAAAAGAATCTTCCGGTTGTAAACAAGTTATCAACAGCCTCGTGAAAGCGCTGAAAACACGGGGTTTACGCGCAAAATCAGATCGGACTCGTCCGAACGATCTCGTTGTTCTCGCCGTCGAACACCACCACGCGCGGTTTGTGCGCGGGAATCTCCTCGTCGGAAAGCATGCAAAACGTGAAAACTATCATGCGGTCGCCGACCTTGCCTTTGTGCGCGGTGGCGCCGTTGAGACAGCACGTGCGGGAGCCCCGGACCCCCGTAATTGCGTATGTTTCGAAGCGTTCGCCGTTTTCAAGATCGGCCACGAGAATCTTCTCGAACGGCTTGATTCCGGCGGCGTCGAGAAAGTCGGGATCGAACGTCATGCTCCCGCGGTACTCGAGCTGCGACTCGGTGACGCGGATATGATGCAATTTCGATTTCAAAAAGAACGAAAACACGGTTTCTCCTTGCGATTGACGCGCGGGGCGCGCGCAAAGCGCGTCAAATCACGATGTTAACAAGTCTTCTGGGCACGCAAACGGTCTTTTTCGGCGTCGCTCCGGCGAGGGCTTTGACAACGGCTTCGTCGGCGAGCGCGATTTTCTCCATTTCAGCGGGCGTGGCGGCGGCCGGCATCATGATGCGGGCGCGCACTTTGCCGCGGATCTGGACCGCGATTTCGACTTCGTCGATGACGAGCGCGCTTTCATCCCATTTCGGCCACGGGACGTACGACACGCCGCCTTCGTGGCCGAGCGCCTCCCAGAGTTCTTCGCCGAGATGCGGCGCGAACGGCGCAAGCAGCTGCACGTACGCTTCGGCGGCGGCGCGGGGAAGTTCCCTGCCCTCGCCGGAAAATCCGTTGAGGCAGATCATCAGCTGCGAAATGGCGGTGTTGAGCGAAAGCGACTCTATGTCAAGAGTGACTTTCTTGATCGTCTCGTTGAGCAGACGCGCCTGGTCTTTGGAGAGCGGGACGTCGACGACCGGCTGTTTGACCACCATGTTGAACGAGCGGCGCAGGAAGCGCGCGACGCCTTCGACGTTGCGGGTGTTCCAGGGTTTGACGTCCTGCAGCGCGCCCATGAACATCTCGTAGGTGCGCAGCGCGTCGGCGCCGTAGTCGCGGACCACGTCGTCGGGATTCACCACGTTGCGGAGCGATTTGCTCATCTTCGCCGCGAATTCCGTGAGCGGAGCGCCGTCGGCCTTGCGCACCGGATGCGCGGGGTCGGAAAGGTCCACTTCGTTCGTCGGAACGAGCACGCCGCGGGGATCCTTGTAGGAAAGGCCGAGGATCATGCCCTGGTTGACGAGCTTCTGGAACGGCTCGTTCGTCGAAACAAGTCCGAGATCGAAGAGCACCTTGTGCCAGAAACGCGCGTAGAGCAGGTGCAGGACGGCGTGCTCGGCGCCGCCGACGTAGAGGTCGACCGGCATCCAGTAGGCTTCCTTCTTTTTATCGCAGAAGCACTGCGCGTTGTGCGGATCGATGTAGCGCAGGTAATACCAGCACGAGCCCGCCCACTGCGGCATGGTGTTGGTTTCGCGCCAGCCCTGGCGGCCCGTCTTCGGATCGGTGTAGCGGAGCCATTTCGTCGCCTTCGAAAGCGGCGGCTCGCCGGTACCCGTCGGTTTGAAATCCTCCATTTCGGGGAGTTCGAGCGGAAGATCCTCGGTCGGAATCAGCAGCGTGGAACCGTCGTCCATGTGCACGACGGGGAACGGCTCGCCCCAATAGCGCTGGCGGCTGAAAAGCCAGTCGCGCAGTTTGTACTGCGTCTTGGCGCGGCCGACGCCTTTTTCCTCGAGCCACGCGATCATTTTCGCCTGCGCGTCCTTGACGGAAAGACCGTCGATGAACCCGGAGTTCACCATTCTGCCGACGGACACGTCAGTGAGCGGCTCGGTCATTTCTCCGGCGGGCGCGGTGCCGTCCGGCGTGATGACCGGAACGACCGGCAGCGAAAAGACCTTGGCGAAATCCCAGTCGCGGGTGTCGTGGGCCGGAACGGCCATGATGGCGCCGGTGCCGTAGGTCGAGAGCACGTAATCGGAAATGAACACCGGAATTTCGGCGCCGTTCACGGGATTGACGCCGCGCACGCCTTCAAGGCGGACGCCCGTCTTTTCCTTGGCGAGCTCCGTGCGCTCCATATCGCTCTTCTTCGCCGCTTCGGCGCGGTACGCGCGCACGGCCACGGCGTTGGCGAGGCGGTTTTCGCCGAGCCACTTGTCCACGAGCGGATGCTCCGGGCTCATCACCATGTAGGTAGCGCCGAAAAGCGTGTCGCACCGCGTGGTGTAGACCACTATTTCGTCGGCGCAGGCGCCGTCGGAAGCGACCTTGAAACGCACTTCGGCGCCGGTGGACCTGCCGATCCAGTTGCGCTGCATTTCCTTGATGCCTTCGGGCCAGTCGACGGTGTCGATGTCGTTGAGCAGACGCTCGGCGTAAGCCGTGATTTTGAGCATCCACTGGCGCATCGGTTTCCGGACGACGGGGTGGTTGCCGCGTTCGGAGCGGCCGTCGATCACCTCTTCGTTGGCGAGCACCGTGCCGAGCGCGGGGCACCAGTTGACCGGCACTTCGGCCACGTACGCCAGACCGCGCTCGTAGCGCTTCTCGAAAATCCACTGCGTCCACTTGTAGTAATCGGGATCGGTGGTGCGTATCTCCCGGTCCCAATCGTAGGAAAATCCGAGGGATTTGATCTGACGCTCGAAGTTGGCGACGTTTTTCGCCGTCGTGATTTCCGGATGGGTTCCGGTCTCGACGGCGTACTGCTCGGCGGGAAGACCGAAGGAATCGAAGGCCAACGGATGAAGCACGTTGAACCCGGCCGCGCGCTTGTAGCGGCAGACGATGTCCGTGGCGGTGTAGCCCTCGGGGTGGCCGACGTGCAGCGCGGCGCCGGACGGATACGGGAACATGTCCAGCGCGTAGAATTTCGGCTGCGGCGAAAAATCGACGGCCGCGAAAGTCTTGTGCTCGG
>JAZUJQ010000396.1:0-3328 GCA_045642845.1 Kiritimatiellia bacterium | reverse complement strand
CGCGCCGTGGCGGCGTGCGAACTCCGCCACCGGCTTGAACTGGCGGCGCAGGCGGTCGCGGTCCAGATTCTTTTCGGCGTCGGGATATTTCGCCTTGGTCCAGCCGCCCGCATTCACGCCCTGATGCGTGAATTCATGCGGCGAATACATGTGCACCTGATAAATCACGTCCTTCATGTCCAGCGGCGCGAAGCCGTCGAACCCGCCCGGCGAATCCCAGCCGTTCGCTTCGATGACGATCGGAGTGTCCGGGTCGATCTCGCGGACCGCCTCCGCCGCGCGGCGCTGCAGGTTCCAGTAATCCATGCCGGGTGCTGAACGCATGTTCTGGACCGGCTCGTTGATCAGATCGTATCCGTATATCGCGGAACGGCCCTTGAATCTGGACGCTATGCGTTTCCAGCAGGCGATGAAATGCTCGGCGTACCGCGGCTCGTGGAACATGTTCAGTTCCGATCCGTCGCGCCCGCCCGGCGCCACGTGAAGGTCCACGATGACGCGCATGCCGTGTTTCTCGGCAAGAGGAAGCACCGTTTTCTCGAGAGACTCGAGCCGGCCGTCCAGCCACGCGTCGTATTCGTCCGTGTCACGGTTGTCGTTTTTGCGCGACCAGTTGCGCGTCATCTGGAACCGGACGAGCGTCGCGCCCCAGTCGTGCAGCGTCTTGAAATCGTCCTCCGTGCAATCGCGTTGCGGAAGCATCACCCCGCGCAGGCGCGGCATGCCCGTGACGCGCTCCGTGTATTCGCAGACGATGTTCTCGTTTTCACGCGGCCACGGCGGTTCGGCCCGGCGCAGTTCAAGCGTCGAAAGATCGAACTGCACGCGTCCGGATCCGTCCTGCAGACCGAGAACCAGCGACCCCTTCGGACGCGCTGGATCGAAATGCTTCATGTCGCACACGAATGAAACGGTCCGCCAATCGAACGTTCCTTCGAGGCGCGGCGCCTGCGGCCACGCGCGCACGCCTCCGGCGTCCGCGACCGCCGCCATGAACTTGAACCCCAGCCAGCTTTTTTCGGGCGCGGAGACGTTTTCGCCGCGGCATCGGACCGATGCTTCGAAGCCGCAGCCCTCGAACCCGGACAAATCGAAGTCCATCCGGGCGTCCGCACTGCCGGACTCGGCGAGCTCCACCGTCAGAATGCAGCCGTCAAGACGTGCGTTCCCAGAACACTTCCACGCCGAGGCGTCGAAGCCGTCCGTTCCGTCCGCACGGGAAAACGGCGCCGCCAGAAACAACAACGATGCAAAACCGACGAATGCGATCGTTTTCTTTGCAAAAAGTTTCACGAACAGATCTCCTTCGCGGCGGATTCTAGCAAAGAAACCCGCGCCGGCCGCAGCATTTCCGTCAATCCGGATAGATCGCGGCTTGTGAAAACTCCCCCGGGATAATTTAAGCGAACCGCGTCGGAGAGCGTCTGTCAATGACGGACGAAGAGCGCAGAAATTCTCTTGCGTACGACGTTACGCCAGAGGAGTGGTCGCAGATGCACACCGTCGGCGCGCGACAGGAGACCGGTGACATGGACTCCGGCGTCCGCTTCCGCAAGGTGTCCGTTCCCGCGTCGTGGGACGAGGAGACGAAGCGCGAGGTAGGCCAGTCAGCCGACCTCGTGAAGAACTGGGTGCGCGGGTTGGGTAGGACGTGTAGGACTGGTACGACGAATAAGACGGCGCACGAACCATCGCATGCCGAGTGCCCGATGGCCAAGCCATGCGGCGTTATTCGGCATGTCCCACTCGTCCTACACGTCCCGCAAACGGAACCTGTTCGGCGCAAAAACAAAAACGCGCGGGACACGCGCGTTTCCAAAAGATGGTGCTCGGGGCGGGACTCGAACCCGCAATCGGAAACCCGACCAGCACCTCAAGCTGGCGTGTCTGCCAATTCCACCACCCGAGCAGGGTTGTGACCGCAAATCTGGTGGAGCTAAGGAGGGTCGAACTCCTGACCTTCTGAATGCCATTCAGACGCTCTACCAACTGAGCTATAGCCCCAGATGTGCGACGGGCGGTGAATCTATAAAAAACGCGATGCGGTGTCAAGCGAAATTTCGGCAAATTCTTTTTTCACGCAACGCCGGGATTTTTTGATATCATTACCGCCACAGCGCCCGTTCCACTTATTCACGGAGAATACAACGCATGAACAGAATCCTGACCGCCACGGCTTTCGCCGCGGCAATGTTTTCGATGTCGGCACTCGCCGATCTTTATGTCGCACCCGACGGCAGCGACAGCGCGGCCGGCACGCAGAACGCGCCGTTCCTCACGGTGCAGCACGCCGTGGCGCAGGCCGGTTCAAGTCCGACCGTGATACACGTGGCGGCGGGAACGTACGACGTGACCGGGCAGACGCCCGCCGGCAACAGCGCGATCCTCAACATCGTAAATCCGATCGAAATCGTGGGCGACCCCGCGGATCCTGGCAGCGTCGTGTTCATGTACCACGGCACGACGGCGCGACACGTCTACATGAACAACGCCAACGCCAAGCTGCGCGGCGTGACGCTGCAGGACGGCTATTTGCAGGCCCCCGGCGCCAACGTCATGATCGAAGCGGGACTCGTCGAGGACTGCATCATCGAAGGCGCGTACAGCAAAACCAACTGGGGCGGAGGCAACGTATACATGACCGGCGGCACGGTCAACCGCTGCATCATCCGTCACGGCCAGATAAACGCGTCGGGCGGCAACGACGACGCGGCCGGCGTCGGCATGCGCGGCGGCGTGCTGATGAATTCGCTTCTCTACAAAAACGGCTTCATACGTCCCTCGCGCCACCGCACGGGCGATCTCAATTACGAACCGTCCACAGGCTCCACGAAAACGGGCGGCGCTCCGTGCGTGCTGAATCCCAATTCCTCCGCGAAAGTCATCAACTGCACCGTCGTCGGCAACTATGCGCGTTCGGTCTGCGGCGGCGTATACGTCAAAAAGGCATCCGGTTCGCAGGTCGTCAACACCGCCATTTACATGAACGAAGTGGGGACTCCGGCCTCGGCGAGCGACATCGTCTACAAGGGCAACGGCACGTGCTATTTCAACTGCGCGTGCGATTCCGGCGTCACGATAACCGACGGCACGGACTGCAAATCCGGGAACGCGGGATTCAAAAACGCCGACGCCGGGAACTACGAGCCGGCGATTTCGGCGTCGATTCTCTTCGACGCCGGAAGCGCGTCTCTTGGCGCCGCCGCGTTGACCGGCACCGATCTGGCCGGAGGCGCGCGCGTGGTCGGCGCCGCACCGGACATCGGGTGCTACGAGCTGCAGAACGCCGGCTCGCTGGTCGTTTCGGTCACGCATTCTTCGTTCAGCG
>JAZUJQ010000395.1:0-1871 GCA_045642845.1 Kiritimatiellia bacterium | reverse complement strand
GCCGGCGGCCGAGACGCCTTCGCAGATGAAGATCTCGCTGTCTTCGCCCTTCGCCTTTTTCGGTTCCCAGTGGCGTTTGCAGTCGCGCAGCTGCGGGATGCGGAACGACACGCTCTTGCTGCGTTCGCGCGCCGCCTTTTTGATCGAAGAGAGCTCCTTGCGCAGTTTGCACGTGTCTTTGATTTTTTCGACGAGCTTCTGCGCCGCGGTTTTGTCGCGGTTGAGCATTTCGAGCACGAGCTGCTTGATTTTCGGGACCAGGTCGGTTTTGACCTCGACGTTGACGAGCTTGCCCTTCGTCTGCGAGTCGAATTTGGGATCCTGCAGGCGCACCGCCACGGCGCCGACGAGGCCTTCGCGGATGTCGTCCGGCTCGAACTTCTCCTTGGGCGCGAATTCGTTCACGCCGCGCGCGAGGCCTTCGCGGAACGCGGCGAGGTGGGTGCCGCCGTCGAGCGTGAACTGGCCGTTGACGAACGAGAAGTATTCTTCGCTGAACCGGTTGGTGTGGGTGAAGCAGAACTCGAGCGTTTTGTCGCGGTAGTAGAACGGCTGGTAGAGTTTCTCGAACTGCGCTTCGTCGGCCATCAGGTCGGCGAGCCCGTTTTCGGCCCGGAAGAGTTTGCCGTTGAGGTGGATCGAAAGCCCGGCGTTGAGGTAGGACGAGAAGCGGACGCGGCGCTCGACGTGTTCCATGAGGAACTTGTAGTTCTTGAAGATCGACGCATCCGGCGTGAACGCGATGAACGTTCCGTTGCGCTCGTCCGTCTTCCCGCGCGTTTCGTTCTTGAGCCTGCCGCAGGAGAACTCGACCTGAGCGAACTCGCCGTCGCGCACGGCGCGCGCCGTGAATGCGGTGGAGAGCGCGTTCACGGCTTTCGTGCCGACGCCGTTCATGCCGACGGAGAACTGGAACACGTCGCTGTTGAACTTGCCGCCGGTGTTGATTTCGGAAACGCATTCGCGCAGTTTGCCGAGGGGGATGCCGCGGCCGTAGTCGCGGCAGGTGACGGACGTGTCGTCGACCGTCAGTTCGACCTTTTTGCCGTAACCGGAGATGTATTCGTCGATCGCGTTGTCCAGCACCTCCTTGAGCAGGATGTAGATGCCGTCCATGTAATCGCGGCCGTCGCCCTCGCGGCCGATGTACATTCCGGTGCGTTTGCGGATGTGTTCCAGCGACGAGAGGTGCTGGATGGAAGATTCGTCGTAGCTCTTCATTTTTCCGTCGGATCCCTCGCCGTTCAGGGGACCGCGGGGAATTTGGCGAACGAGGCTTCGAGCTCGGCGTCGGTCGGGACGTAATCCTGCATTTCGCCGTCGTTGAAGCGCTTGTAGCTCATCATGTCGAAGTAGCCGGTGCCGGTGAGGCCGAAGAGGATGGTCTTCTCCTCGCCGGTTTCCTTGCAGCGCAACGCCTCGTCAATCGCCACGCGGATGGCGTGGCTGGATTCGGGCGCGGGCAGCCAGCCCTCGACGCGCGCGAACAGCCGCGCGGCTTCGAAGACCTTGGTCTGTCCGACGGACGTGGCTTCGAGAATCCCGTCCTCGCGCAGCTGCGAGAGGATCGAACTCATGCCGTGGTAGCGCAGACCGCCGGCGTGGCTGGCGGACGGGATGAAGTCCGCGCCGAGAGTGTACATTTTCGCGAGCGGGCAGACGCGCCCGGTGTCGCAGTAGTCGTACGCGAAGCGGCCGCGCGTGAGGGACGGGCAGGACGCGGGTTCGACGGCGATGAAGCGGTAGTCAGCTTCGCCGCGGAGTTTTTCACCGACGAACGGCGACATGAGGCCGCCGAGGTTCGAACCGCCGCCGGCGCAGCCGATGATGATGTCCGGCTTCACGCCGAGCTTTTTGAACGCGCTCTGGCA
>JAZUJQ010000394.1:0-10194 GCA_045642845.1 Kiritimatiellia bacterium | reverse complement strand
TTGGCGACGCCGTCAAGCGTGAGCGCGCCGGTCACGACGAGCTTCATCGCGCCGCCGGACTCGCCGGCCGCCTGGCCGTTCGGCCACGGAATGGTGCAGCCGGGCAGCGACGGAGCGAAGACCGAGTCGTAGGCGCCCTTGGTCGAGATGGCCTGCGACCGCGCCGCCATGATGCGGCCGCCGTGCGCGGAGTGTCCGAGCACGCCCTGCTCGACCCACTGGTTGGGCTTGCGGAAACCGCAGGCGAACGCGGGGAGAAGACCGGTGGACGTCACGGTCAGGTCGCCGTCGACGGTGACGGACGATGACAGGAACGCCGGAAGCGACGAGGCGTTGTCGTTCACCGAAGAGACGCGCGGCACGCCGATCGCCGCGCCGTCGGTCACGGTGACGTCGGCGTGGAACACGAAGTTGCTCCAGCCCGTGAAGATCCAGTTGCCGGAGACGGTCTGCGTGGCGAAGTCGCCGATGTCGAGCGCGCCGCCCTCGTAGACGATGCCGCCGATGTTCGCGTCCGTCGCCGTGCCGGTGACGGACTCGAGGCCCGCCGGCAGATTGAGCGCGGTTCCGACCGGGACGAAAAGATATGAATTGCGGCCGATTTCGACGGAATCGAACGTCCAGTCGCCCTCCGTGCCGACGTAGGTGCAGCGACGGTCGATCGTCATGACCTTGTGGTCGGGCTTTTCGGCGACGACGAGTTTGCCGTTCGTCATCGTCGAATCCTTGAAGTACACCGTGCCCGCGCCGCCGAAGGTCGACGCCTGGTTCGAGCTGTTGTTCAGCGAGTGCACCTTCGCGCTGATCGCCGCGAACGTGCCGCGGTCGACCGGAATTTCGGTCACGATGGCGACGCGTCCGCCGACGCCCTTGTTGTTCTGTTCGAGGGAGTTCGAACCGTCGGCGGTGATGGAGCCTGTGCCGGAAACCGAAACCGCGCGGATGTAGACCGAGCCGGCCGCACCCGAGGCGCGGGCGTTGGAGGCCCAGGAGCCGTCGGAGGAGTCGGCGCGGATCACGCCGTCGACCGTCACGGGGCCGGAAACGGTCAGATAGACCGCGCCGCCGCCCTTGCCGACGAAATAGGTGCCGGAAACGGTTTTGTACGGCAGGCCGACGTGGATCGGCTCCTTGAGGTCGCCGTACACGCGGCAGCCGTTGAGAGACATCACGCCGCCGTGCGACGGAGCCGGCATCGTGTTGCTGCCGGAGTTGTTCATGTAATACCCCTTGCCCATCGCGTCGATCCTGCCCGACGCCCCGACCGACAGCGAACCGGCGGCGATGCGGATGCGGTATGTCTCGTTCGCGATCAGATCCGCGACGGCCTCGGCGGGGTCGGAGATGGTGTCGCCCTTCTCGACAGACTGCGGATGCGTGAGGGAACCGGCGTCGATCGTCATCGCACCGGTGACGGTGAGGCAGGTGAAATCGCCCTTGCCCGGGAAGACGGTGTCAAGCGTCACCGCGCCGGCGTAGCCGTTGCGCTGCGTCCAGGAGGCGACGGTGTCCGAAGCGGCATCGTCCCATTCGCAATCGGCCGAGGAGAAGTAGCCGTCGAAGAGGACGTTCTCGGAAGCGAGAGGCGAATGGCCGGCGGACCAGTTGTCCGGGTCGGAGGCGAGACCGGCTGCCGTCGCCTTCCAGACGTTGCAGCCCTCTGGAAACTCGACGTTGGCGATGGTCACGTCGAGCGTGTCGGGCGAGAATCCGGTGTATTTGCCGGAGCCGGCGGAAACGACGACTTCGATGTCTTCGACGATTGCCGCGTCGACCTTCGGCTTCACGATCAGCGTCGCGCTCGTTTCGCCCGCGGGGATCGTCACGGCGGCGGGAGCTTCCCACGTCGCGCCCTCGGTTCCCTTGCCTTCGGTTTTAGCCGAAATCACGTACGGGACGACCAGGTCGAAGCCGTCGGCGGGCGCGCGGCTCACCGTGATTTCGCCGGCCTTGCACTGGTACTCGTCGGCGTCCTTGACCTTCACGATGGAGAGATTTCCGTTGTAGATGACGCCGGCCTTGTTCGTGGCGGCGGCCACGTCGTTTTCAGCGAAGGAATACAGCTGATAGGTGGTGTCGGCCGCAAGACGCGACAAATCGATCTGCGCCGAGAACGGGCTGTTTTCGGCGACGGCGCCGACGGAAAACTTCACGTACGTTCCGTTGGAGTCGACGGCGAGAGCGCCGGCGTCGGTCGCGTCCGCCTTGAGAACGGTGTCGTCGACCGTATAGACGCCGTTGGCGCCGGAAAGCGCGGCGGCGGAAAGCTGCGGCGCGCCTGCGGCGGCATCCACGAGCACGTCTGAAATCTGCGTGCCGACGCAGAGCTCGTCGGCGCGGAAGAAACCGCCGTTGGAGCCGTAGGGGCCGCAGACGCCCATCGCGTTCGGATAGACGGTGTCGGTGATGAGGTCCAACTCGACCGAATCGGTGTCGCCGCCGATGGCCGCCCAGGTGACCGGCGCCTGATAATCCGCCGTGGTCTGCGCGCCGGCGCGGACGGTTTCGGCGCCGTTCGCGCCCGTCCCGACCGAAACCTCGGCGTAGCAGATGTAGGTCGTGTCCATGGCGATGCCGTGGAACACCTCGTAGTTCGACGAAACACCGGCCGCGGAAGTCAGCATGAGCGAAAGGTTGCAGCCGCCGGACGAGTCCTTCCAGATGCCGAAGCCGATGGCGGAGGGGGAACTCGATTGGCAGAGCAGCGAATAGTTGTTGCCGCCCGGAGCCTTCATCACGCCGAAGCCGTAGTAGCCGCCGGAAGCGTTGGCGGGAGCGGTTTTCGCGGCGAGCTTGCCGGCCGCCTTCGCGTCGATGCAGAGGAGCATGCGGACGTAGAGTTTGCCGTCCGAAACCTTCAGCACGTCAGTCGCGAGGCTGTGGTACATGGCGCGGAGATCGGAGCTGTTCGAGCCGTTGTTGGTGCCGATCGAGCCGCCGGTCGAGGTGAAACCGTCGTTCACAAGCGTCGCGGGGAGCGAGAGCCCGTAGTACGACCCGTACACCTTGATCTGACTGCCTCCCATTCCGCTCCACTTCGCGGTGGAGGTCCCGATGGCCGAGACGTTGGCTCCGGGATAGCTGGACGCGGTGCCTTGATTTCCCGCCGCCTCGCCGATGTCGTAATCGGACTTGGCGAAACCTTCGTACACAAGCACCGATCCCGATGAACGAACCGGAAACGCAAAAAACAACGCCGATACCATTGCCAATGAAAGCAATTTTTTCATATTTTTCAATTTTTTTGTTTTTTTTGAAACGGGAAAGCACCCGAATACGCCGCAGTGTAACAAACCGCGGTTGCAAAAACAACTTTCCGTCGGAAAAATGAAATGCGGGGACGGACTCCGCAGTTTTCGCGTGACGGACGGCGTGGCGAAGGTCGTCGAGGTGACCCGCTGAACTGCGCGTGGCCGCGGTGGAACGCCTATCCCCTGTTGTCTCACCCGTTTGTTGACCATGTGGAGAACCTTCTCTGGAGCCGTGGTGGGTTTTGAAAATATCCCCAAAAGCAATTTCGTTGTTTTCATTCGGACAATGTTGTATTATGTCCGCATGAAAACAACGAATAGAAAGAAACTGCGACAAGAAATCCTATCTGGAAGGCCACTCGTCCGATCGGAATTGGAAGCACAAGGACTTCGCGGAAACACGCTGTCCGAACTTGCTGCGCGAGGCAGGCTTCGACGGGTGGCTCGCGGCATCTACACTTCCGTCTCTGGTGAACTGTCCTCAACGTATGATTACGAACTTGCGTCAAAGGTTTCGCCGGCGGGTGTTTTCACGCTTCTTTCGGCACTTCGCCTGCATGGCCTGACGGATGAAAACCCGCGTCGCATGACGATGGCCATACCGGCCAAGTCTCATGCTCCCAAATCGGTTCTGCCTCTTGATTTTGTCTACATGAGCGAAACCTTGATTTTGTCGGATGTCGAGACGCGAGTGTCAGATGGAACGTCCATCCGCGTATTCACTCTTGAGAGGACGATAGCCGAATGCTTCAAGGCACGGAAGAAAATAGGTCTTGGAATCGCGGTCTCCGCTCTCAAGGAGGCTTCCCAGCGAAAAAGAATTGATTATGCGAAACTTTGGGACGTGATGAAGCGCTGCCGTATGACAAAGGTCATGTCTCCCTATCTGGAGGGGTTCGTATGAAACGCCCCATCCGTGATTTCGGGCAATCTGTCCGCGAGCGTCTGCTGACACTGGCGCATCGAGAGAACGTCCAGCTTGAGTACATCCTCCTGCGCTATGCCATTGAGCGGTTTCTCTATCGTTTGAGCAAATCGGAATTCCGAAACCAGTTCGTGATGGCGCGCGGGTTGCGCACGTTGGGTAGGACAAGTAAGACGGGTAGGACGAGTAGGACGGCTGTGGCAATGGCGCGGTTTGCCAGGGCGCCGTGTTGAAAAACTCCGACGGCTGTCAAACATGCTCCGCTACCGCTTCGCCCTGCTTCGCGGCACACAGCCGCAGATTTTTGAATAAAGCGGAAAAACATTTTCAAATCCCGTGAGCGCCGAATCGGTGATGCGAAGCACGGACAATTCTGCGGAGCGGTAGCGGGAGCGTCACGGATCGGAGTTTCTTTCAAACGGAGCAATGGCGCGCGGGTTGCGCACGTTGAGTAGGACAAGTAAGACGGGTAGGACGAGTAGGACGGCTGTGGCAATGGCGCGGTTTGCCGGGGCGCCGTGTTGAAAAACTCCGACGGCTGTCAAACATGCTCCGCTACCGCTTCGCTGTGCTTCGCGGCGTTCAGCCGGAGCATTTGATTGAATGAAATTTGTCATTTTCCAATCCCGTGCGATCTGAATCGGCGGTGCGTGGCGAAAACATTCTGCGGAGCGGTAGCGGGAGCGTCACGGATCGGAGTTTCTTCCAAACGGAGCATGCGGGGCGCGGGTCGTCCTACGCGTCCTAACCGTCCTGCGCATCCTGCGCACCCGCCGCGGGTTCAGCCCTCGAGTTCCTTGATTCTGTCGCGGATTGCGGCGGCGCGTTCGAACTCCAGGGCTTCGGCGGCCTCGACCATTTCGCGCTTGAGCGATTCGAGCGTCGACTCCGACTTCGAATCGGCGCCGCCGGATTCGTAAACGCGCTTGTCGATGTCGCCGAGCACGGACGCCACGGCGGCCTCTTCGGAAAGCTTGCGCACGACGGAATGCGGCACGATGCCGTGCGCCTCGTTGAACGCCCGCTGTTTTTTTCGGCGGCGTTCGGTGACGGCGATCATTTCGCGCATCGCGTCGGTGATTTTGTCCGCGTAAAGCACGACCCGGCCGCGTTCGTGGCGCGCGGTGCGGCCCGCGGTCTGGATGAGCGAGGTGGCGGACCGCAGGAAACCTTCTTTGTCGGCGTCGAGCACCGCGACGAGCGCGACCTCGGGAAGATCGAGACCTTCGCGCAGGAGGTTGATGCCGACGAGCGCGTCGAATTCGCCCTTGCGCAGACGCGAAAGGATCGCGATGCGGTCGATCGTGTCGATGTCCGCGTGCAGATACTCGGTGCGCAGGCCGGCTTCGCGCAGATAATCCGAAAGGTCCTCCGCCGTGCGCTTCGTGAGCGTGGTCACGAGCACGCGGTCGCCCCGTTCCGCCGCGGCGCGCACCTCCTCCATCACGTCGTCGATCTGGTTCGCGAGCGGGCGCACCTCGACGGGCGGATCGAGAAGCCCCGTCGGACGGATGACCTGTTCCACCTTCGCCTCGGATTTTTCGGCTTCGTACGGACCGGGCGTCGCCGACACGAACAGCACGCCGCCGGAAACGTCGAGCTCCGGATCGGTCGCCGCGTCAAGGCCGACCTTGTGTCCGAATTCCTCGAACGCGAGCGGACGGTTGTCCGCGGCCGACGGCAGGCGGAACCCGTTGTCGACGAGGATCCGCTTGCGCGCCCTGTCCCCGTGGAACATCGCGCGGAACTGCGGAAGCGTGACGTGGGATTCATCCACTATCGTCATGAACGGCCGCGGAAAGAAATCGATCAGGCATTCGCCGGGGGTTCCGCGCGGACGCCCCGACAGCGGCTGCGAGTAATTCTCTATGCCGGAGCAATATCCGATTTCGCGGATCATCGCCAGGTCGTACTGCGTCCGCTGCGAAAGACGCTGCGCCTCAAGAAGCTTCCCGTTGGCTTCGAGAAACGCGACGCGGTCTTTCATTTCCTCGCGGATGGCGTCCATCCCGGCGAGCAGTTTGTTCTTCGGCATCACGTAGGCGCGGGCGGGCGCGACGATCGTGCGTTCGAGGCGGCGCACGGTGCGGCCGCTCGTCGGCTCGAATTCCGAAATACCCTCCACCTCGTCGCCGAAAAGCTCGATGCGGATTCCGATTTTGTCGTTCCACGCCGGGAAGACGTCGACCGTGTCGCCGCGCACGCGGAACGAACCGGGCGCGGTTTCATAGTCGTTGCGTTCGTAGCGGATCTCGACCAGGCGCGCGAGCATTTCGTCGCGGTCGATCTCGTCGCCCACCGCGACGACGAGCGTCATGCCGCGGTAGTCGTCGGACGAACCCAGTCCGTAAATGCACGAAACGGACGCCACGACGATGACGTCGCGCCGGCTCATCAGCGCGTTCGTGGCCGAGAGACGGAACCGCTCGATCTCGTCGTTGATCGCGGAATCCTTGGCGATGTACGTGTCGGTCTGCGGAATGTACGCTTCCGGCTGGTAGTAATCGTAGTAACTGACGAAATATTCGACGGCGTTGTCCGGGAAAAGCGCCTTGAATTCGCCGTAAAGCTGCGCGGCGAGCGTCTTGTTGTGCGAGAGCACGAGCGTCGGCAGGCCGCGGCCGCGGATGACGTTGGCCATCGTGAAGGTTTTGCCCGAACCCGTCACGCCCTCAAGCGTCTGGATGCGTTTCCCCGCGTCGAAGCCCCCGAGGAGCGACGCAACCGCCTCCGGCTGATCGCCGGCGGGCGCGTAAGGGGAAACAAGATTGAAAGGGCTCATGGATTTGCGTGCGGAGACGGGAGCCGCCCCGCTGATTCGCCGTGCGAATCTAGCCGAAATTCCGAAAATTGTCCAAACCGCAGTCCAGTGCCGCGCGCCTGGGTGAAAAACTCCGACGGCTGGCAAACATGCTCCGCGGCGTTCAGCCGCAGACTTTCGGCGTGATGGAAATCGAGTCGACCGCGGTCGAACAATTCCGTTCCGTTCACCTCCGAGTTCCGTGCGCGCCGAATCGGTGATGCGTGGCGAAAAACATTCTGCGGAGCGGTAGCGAGAGCTTCACGGATCGGAGTTTCTTTCGAACTGAGCAGTGGCGCGGCACACGGGGGTAGGACGGCGATGGCAATGGCGCGGTTTGCCGTGGCGCGTGGTTGAAAAAACTCCGACGGCTGTCAAACATGCTCCGCTACCGCTTCGCCGTGCTTCGCGGCGTTCAGCCGAAGCATTTGATTGAATGAAATTTGTCATTTTCCAATCCCGTGCGCGCAGAATCGGCGGTGCGAAAGCGCCTACCATTCTGCGGAGCGGTAGCGAGAGCTTCACGGATCGGAGTTTCTTTTCGAACGGCGCAATGGCGCGGTTTGCCGTGGCGCGTGGTTGAAAAAACTCCGACGGCTGTCAAACATGCTCCGCTACCGCTTCGCCGTGCTTCGCGGCGTTCAGCCGGAGCATTTGATTGAATAAAATTTGTCATTTTCCAATCCCGTGCGCGCTGAATCGGCGGTGCGAAAGCGCCTACCATATGTCTCGCGTGATGCAGAGACGCGGCGAGACGCCGCATCTCCTGCCTCCGGCTCCGCTACCGCTTCGCCGTGCTCCGCGGCGTTCAGCCGCAGACTTTCGGAGTGATTACAACCACGGATAACACGGATCGGCTGCGCTGACGCTTGCCGTTTTCACGCCGCGCCGAGCGTGTGCGAGGCGCATCCGTGAAATCCGCGGTTCATCAAGGTAAACTTGCAACTGTTTAACTTGTTGCACTTGTCAACTTGGCAGCCGACAACTCGCTATCCGGTCGCGTTGTCAGTTCCCAGGATGGGAGCCCGCCGTCACGGTTCTTTTTTCCGGCATGCGCATGAAAAATTTCACTCTTGGCTGGATTCAAGAGGTGAAAACAACCCATTTTCAGAAAGCGCCTGAAGGACTGGCTCCAAGGTCATTGTTCGTTCCGGACGACCGGATTTCGCCATTTCTTCCGCTATTTCCGCTGGGGTAAGAGTGCAAGACGATATGGCGTCGCAAAGGTTTGAACAATCGGCGCACAATCATCACACCACACCTCTTCACTCCCGTCATCCAGAAACACGTCCCTCGTGTGGTCTGCGTCGATCCTCTCTCCGCAACTTTGACATTCGTACGAGAAGTCCTCCGCGCACTGTGGACACCAGCGTTCTCCGGATACGGTAACTGTTTTGTCCGTCCACCTTCCGCATCGGTCGCAGACGTGACAGCGCGCCTCGACGCACGTCCAGCACCAATGCTGGACTCCCGCCTCCGTGCATACTTCGATCGTTTCGCTTTCGGGGATGGCTTCCCCGCAGTGAGGGCAGATGGACTGCCCATCCACCACATCCTTGGCTCTTAATTCTATGACTTTTATTTTTGTTTGTACCCCATCTATTGACGGGGGTTGGTTGTTGTTTGACTGGTTAGTGGGACTGCTTAATCGAGTCCCACAGGGAAGTGAAATATTCAGTCAGGGCTGCCGCCGCTTCCGCAGAGAAGCCCCACTCGGCGGTTTCACCCGCCCAAGACCCCCTCACCCCTTTGGTGGTGATGCGGACCGTGGGATCTCTCCATGTCACAATGATGGACGCGGAGCGGAGAGACCGGCCATCTCCGCCGACCGTGAACTTCGGGTCGGCGAGAGCCTCCGATGTGATATACTCGTCGAGGGAAACGGATTCGGGGATGTCTTTTCCCGCTTCCTTTAATCCCTCAACATCTTGAGGCGAGAGGAACTCATAATCCCCAGTCGCATCATACTTGTATAGGATGCCCTTTACGGATCCCTCCACGCATGCTGCGGTATACCTTACCGCAGCATGCAGGATTGCTTCAGTTTTGTTCATGTTCACTCCTTGTTATGGGCTAGAACAGCCCGATTACGAGAATCGCGTGCGATACAATCGCCGCGATGATGTTAATATTCATGTTCATTAGAGTTCGATTTCCCCCTCAACCTTTATGGGTTTTATTGGCGAGAATCTATAAAACTCCCATATATATTCATCGAGGGCCGCCCTGACCACGCCGTCAAGGGGAAACCCCTTGCAAGGCGTGAAGCCGAACTGGATTCGCGTGGACATTTCCCACGCGAAGGGAAGCCCGCGCTCGTCATCGGCTTCGTCGATGAGGGCCTCGATGTCGGCCTCGGTTGCTCCGTGGGAACGCGCATGATTGGAATACCCCACAAAATTCATCGCATCCATATCGACTTCCGTTAGGATGACGAGCGCGGGGATGTCGTTTGTGTCTATCGCCAAACGGGTCTGGGCAATTTCAACGACATTCGACACCCTCCCTTGCCACCAGGCATTCGTGACCGCATCGAATACATCGGCGCGTGAGAGCCCGAACAAAACAAGACTTGTGGAAACAATGGTCAATGAAGTTTTCATGTGTTCTATTTTCCCATCCCGTGCGCGCTGAATCGGTGATGCGTGGCGAAAAACATTCTGCGGAGCGGTAGCGGGAGCTTCACGGATCGGAGTTTCTTTCGAACGGCGCAATAGCGCGGGTTGCCGGGGCTCCGTGTTGAAAAACTCCGACGGCTGTCAAACATGCTCCGCTACCGCTTCGCCCTGCTCCGCAGCGCTCAGCCGCAGACTTTCGGCACGATGGAAATCGAGTCGATCGCGGTCGAGCAATTCCGGTCCGTTCACCTACGAGTCAGCAACGGCAAGTCAAACAGTTGCAAATTTGAACGAATTACTTCAGGGTCACTTCGCCCCAGGCGTTCGGATGCTCGAACGGCGTGAACCTGCGCACGATCGGCCAGGAGATGTCGTCGGACATGAACTTGCCCTGGTAGACGAGGGTCGAGGCGAAGCCGATCTTCCGTCCCGCGGCGCCATTCCATCCTTTGAGCTCGCCCGCCGGGATGAAAATCTCGGCCGTGTAGCCGCCGGGCTTCCGTTTGAGCGCGGTCTTGACGACGGACTTCAGGACATCGTCCTTCACGATCTCGCGTCCGTCGTGTCCCCAACGCCCCACGTAGAGGCGGTTTTCGGCCT
>JAZUJQ010000393.1:0-24122 GCA_045642845.1 Kiritimatiellia bacterium | reverse complement strand
CGACGTTCGTCTGCTCGAGACAGACGATGAGGTGTCCCCCTTCGTGGTTCTCGTTTTCGTCCCGCCAGTTCTGGGGACAGAAGTCCCACCGGTTGTAGTCCTCCCGATCCTTGCTCCCCTCGATCGTCGCGCCGATGCCGATGTGGAAATCGATGTTGCTCTTGAGGTAGATCGTGCCGCAGACGTACCGCCCCGCGGGGACGAACACTTCGCCGCCGCCCGCCGCGTTCGCCGCGTCGATCGCGGCCTGCACGGCCGCGGTGTCCTTCGCGATTCCGTCGCCCTTCGCACCGAAGGCGCGCACGTCGTAGACCCCGGTCACGACGGGGAGAGACGATGATTTCAAGTCTGCCATGTCCTTTTGATTCATGCTTGCGGCAACGAAGATCGGCGTTTCAGTCATGTGTTCTTCGACAAACGAATCCGTTTCCGGAGGGAAGAAAGAACGTCCCCTTCCCGAACGCGGGAAAATGATACCCGACCGAAGCGTCCGGGTCAATTTCCGGAGCCGCCCGAATCAGGCATGAAAACCGCAGAATGAAACGGAACGCCCGTCCGGCGCAAAGTCATCTGGTGCGAGGCACGGATCGGATTCGGTTCACAAGGCCTGCGGACGCACGCCGAATCACCTGACGATCAGCAGGAAACTCGGTCTCTTCTGCTGCTCGAAGCAACCGATGTCCATTTTGTCCACCGTACGCCGGTTTCCGGCAAGATCGACCGCGGGCGCGGAGGCGGTCTTCGCACCGGCGTTCCAAAGCGGACCGTCGAAAAGCGGGACGTATGAATCTGGCTCGAAGAACGTCTCCTTCGATCCGGTCACGCACGCTTCGCCGACGGGCTCGGCCGTATCCGTCGCGATGTTGGAGAACTCGACGCTGGCGCCCAGACCGCAGAACGCGCGGTTTTCCGGTTCTTCGCCCGTCTTGCGGACATTGGCGATCACGACATTCACGGCCCTCGCCGTCCCCATGGAAAGCCCGTTTGTAAGACAAAGCCCGTAGCAGGCGTCGCCGAGTTTCCACTTGTCCACGGTGCAGTCCGCGATCGTGGAGTTTTCGATCAGTCCGTCATAGACGGAAACGACACCGCCGCAAGGGGTGTCGATGTCGTGGAACAGGCAGTTGGACACGCGCCCGCCCGTCGTGACGGTCGCGCCCGCGCCGGAAGCGACTTTCGTATTGCTTCCTTCCGGAGACGTGTTCCGGCACCCCTCCACGACCGAATGGGTGAGAAGCGAGTTCGCGCCGGCCACCAGCACGCCGCCGCTGATGCCGTTCTTTTCGTTGAGAGGACCCATGTTCTGCGCTCTGCACGAACGGATCACGCAATTGGAGACCACGCCTCCCTTGAGCGTTATGCCGGCGCCGTATCCTTTCTCCGCATTGACGATGATCCCGTTTTCAACGGTCACGTTGGCGACCCACGCCGCCGCGTTGTCGACCGTAAGCACCCAGTTCATCGTGCCGTAGGACGAACTCGGGTTCGCGTTCCGGATCACGACGTCTTCAGGCTTCGCGCCGTCGCCGATCATGCGGATCGGCGACAGGATCGCCGCAGGGGACTGCTGCTCGTAGACGCCGGGGGTCAAATGGATTTCCACGGTGGCGTCCGAAACCGCCGCGATCGCATCCGCCAGAGTCGTCGCCGCGGTCGCGCGCGTCGCGTAAGGCGGAATCGGATTCACGCCGTCGGCGTCGGCGTAGACGATCGCGCCTTCGACGGGATCCGAAGCCGGAATGAAACCGCGTTCGCACTCCGGGCAGCCCGGCACCGTGCAGGTCCGCGTTCTGAATCCGTCCATGGCTCCGGTCGCCGGAACGACGTCTTTCCACTCGCTCCACACGTGTTCGTGCACAGGCATCACCAGCCGGAGCGGACGGTTGGCGCCGGCGATCGACGTCTTCCACATTGAATCATCCGCGTTCAACGAGCCGCCTTCCGTGAGCGCGCTCCAACCGGCGAGCTGTTCGTCGGCGGCGGGATCGTCTGGAAACAGATGCACGTAGGTCGTTCCGCCGGACTTGCCCAGATCAAGAGCACCGTCCACGAGCTCAGGCGCGGCGCCGTAGAAGTGGTAATCGGCCGGAGCGCCGGAATCCTTGAACACCTCTTTCGTGATCGAAACGAGATTGCTCATTATGACCGTCCGGAGCGCGGAGCATCCCTTGAACGGCGACCTTCCGGTGCCGCCGCCCTTCAAAACGGCCACACCGCTCAAGTCCGCCGTTTCGAGCGAAACGCACCCGTTGAAAGTGAAGATGTCGCCGGTGGCCAGCGTCGCCCGCGAGCGCGGATCGAAAACCACGTTCGTAAGCGATGTGCAATTCATGAATGCACCGCCGTTCCAGCTTCCGGCGATTTCCGTCAAATTCGGTCCGAACGCGACGGACGTTATCCGGGTGCCGTAAAACGCCTCCTTGCCGACGCTGGTGACATGGGTCAAATCAAGAGCACCGTCGATCGCCGTCTCGCGAAAAGCCAGATCGGCTATCTTCACGTCGTAGTCCGGCAGAAAAAGTTTGACCAGATTCGCTCTGTTCGCATACCCCTTGAAGCCCGGCCCGATCGAGTGGAACCGGAGTTCGTCGGCTCCCTTCGCCACGTATTTCGAAAAGTCCAGAGTAGAATTCGGTCCCGGATCGGACTGCGTGCTTTGAATCGTCACGCCGTCTCCGTTCGAGTACGCCTTGAACGACCATTCGCCGTCGGTCAGCGTCGAGGAGGATGAATCAAGCGTCCAGTGATCGGCCTGCACGGCCCATGACGCACCCGATGACCCGAGGAAAACCGCGGCAAACGCGGCAAACGACAGAAACGCTTTGTTCATACTTCGGTCTTTAACGTAATGTGGATGTTGAAAAAAACGATCATTTGCAAAACAACCCGCGCCCGGATTCACGCTTTACCATCGTCGCCTTGCGGACACGTCCATCGTCGGCCAATCCCCGCTTCGCGAACGCGCATTCTGTCAAAAAGCGCATCGCGCAGTCAAACCGGGTTCAATACATTTCCGGTTTATCGTAGAATCGTGCGCATGAAGGCTTGCGGGAACAGACGGGTGACGACGGCGGCGCCGGCCGCGGATCCGGCGGAGTGCGTCCATGGCGACGGCGCGTCGATCGTTCATGCTTTTTCAAAGGTTTCGGAACCGGCGGAGAATCGGAGGATTTTTCGATGAATTCGGCGCTCTTCGTCCTCGGGACCCTGTTCCCGATTTTCTGCATCCTTGCGCTCGGCGCGACCCTGCGTGCGACCGGATTCGTGACCGAGACGGTCGCAAAGGGGCTCAACAAACTCGTGTTCCACCTCGCCCTTCCGTGCATCATCGTCCATTCCATCGCACATTCGCCGATGAACGCCGGATGGGAAGGCACGGCTCTCGCGATCGCTTTGGCCACGCTTTCGGTGTTCGCGCTTTCGTGGGTCGCATCTCCGCTGCTGGGGATCCGGCGCACGTCCCGTCCGACGTTCTGCCAGACCGCATTCCGAAGCAACGACGTCTACATCGGGATTCCGGTCGTCATGTTCGCATTCACGGAACATCCTGCCTTCGAGACGGCCCGCTCGCTCGCATTGCTTACGATCGCGCCGTGCATCCTGCTTTTCAACGTGCTGGCGGTCTTGATCCTCACGAAACCAGGAGGAACGGTTTCGCCGCTCCGCCGCGTGTTTTCAATGCTGGCGGGCATGCTCCGGAATCCCCTCATAGTCGCCTGCATCACCGGAATCGTCCTGCTGCTTCTTCGCGAGCGGACCGGATTCGTTCTTCCGGATCCCGTCGACAAAACGATCCAGTCCATCGGGGCCATGGCGACGGCCGGTTCGCTTTTCGCCCTCGGCGCATCTCTCACGCGCGAACGGCTCTCCGCATCCATCCGCGAAGCGCATGCCTGCGCGCTGATGAAACTCGTGGCCGCGCCGCTCTTCGGCGTGCTGTTCGCGCGGCTCGTCGGACTTCCGCCCGTACACCGGTGCGTGGCGCTGATCATACTCGCGTGCCCATCCGCCGTGGCGTCGTTCGTGATGGCCCAGGCGATGGACGGCGATGCGGATCTGGCGGGTTCGTCGGTCGCTCTCACGACGATTTATTCATTTTTCTCGCTCTCGGCGGTGCTTCTCTTCGCCATGCCGTGACAACGCCGTTCGAACGGCCGCGTGTCACGATTCGCGGACCCGTTCCCCGGAAATTGCGGGGACGAAATTGCGGGGACAGCCCCCGCACTTGCCTGTGCCGTCCTACGCGTCCTGCAAACACCGCATCAAACTACGGGGACAGACCCCGCACTTGCCTGTGCCGTTCTACACGTCCTGCAAACACCGCATCAAATTGCGGGGACAGATCCCGCACTTGCCTGTGCCGTCCTACGCGTCCTGCAAACACCGCACCAAACTGCGGGGACAGACCCCGCACCTGCATGGATTCCGCACTGTGCGGCCGAGACGGGAATGCATTTCCGGTTTCACGCGGCTCTGATGACGATGCCGCGGAGCGGGCGCAGAACCGCGAAAGCGACGCCCGATATGAACTGCACCACGGCGCGGCGGTCTCCGCCGCTCCGTGGCAGTGCGCCGAGCGCCGAAAACGAGCCTATCGCCGGCGCACGTGTGAACAGCGCCACGTCGCAGTGCAGCATTTCGAAAAACGAAACCGGCTTTTTCACGGCGAGTTTCCGTTCGATCGATTCTTTCGTCGTCTTTTCCGCGTCCAAAGATTCGTCCGTCGTTCCGCTTTCACGATTCGCCAGACGCCCGTCAAGCGCATTTCCGTACACCTTCAGGCATTCAGAATCGGTCAGATGCCTGACTCCGCGGGGACGGGCCCCGCAGGCCGTGTCACCGCGCGCGATGCGCACGAGTTTCACGATGTTTTCCGGCGCGGATGTGACGCCGTTCCAGCGGTAACGGCGCGCAGATGCGGTCATGCGCGCTTTCACGGGGTTGAAGTCGATGTAGGAGGCGACCGACATCAGTGCGTTGTAGTCCTCCGCCACGTAAACGCTGCCGAAACGGCCGGCCCAAAGCGTTCCGGAATGGCCCGTGCGTTTGTTGTACTGCGCGGTATACAGTTCCTTGAGCGTTTTCACGAAACCGGACAGGTCGTGCATTCTGGCGCGTATGGCGTCGCGTTCGGCGTCCGCGGTTTCGGCCAGGCCCGCGGCTTCAAGGCGTTCCCAGCGCTTCATGCGCCGCCGCACCGCCTGCGGAGTCTGTATCAGAGCGAGCCGGTCGAGCAGCTCTTCGTCGTCAACCGCCTGGCGTTCAGGCACCATGACGAGAATGTGGAAATGATCCGTCATGATGCAGAAGGTAAGAACCTCGACGCCGCAGAACTTCGCGACGTTGCGGAGAAGCCGCATGAATCGGTCTTTTTCGTCGTCGGTGAACAGCATCGACGAGTTGGCGATGCGGTTGAACACATGGTAGACGCCGGTTTGACCGGACGGAGCGAGCATTCGTGATGTTCTCATGTTTGGATGGTTCCTTTCGTTGAAAAAGAACCTACCAAACGGACATCCGGAAATTTCCCGGGAAAAAAGAAACTTTTACGCCTCCGATATGATACACTTGTTGCCCGTTTTTCCGCGTCGCGCATTCGCCGCGCCATGCCAATTGCAGGGACAGACCCCGCAGCATTCGCGGAAAATGCAGGGACAGACCCCGCAACTGACAGCGAGGGTTGCGAATTGATGATAAACGTAGGGACAGGCCCCGCAGCGTGGAGCCGGTTCGCGCACCAATCATTCAATCCGACTTTTCACGGATTGAACCGCCTGTCGAACGGCGCAAAATTGGAATGCCGGGAGTTGTGGTCTTCGATGACGGCGAATCGGACGCGGCGGTACTTGCCGGCGAATTCCCGTTCGTGCAGCGTTTCGTCGAACAGCTCCGCCATGTGTTCCGGCGGATTCCGGAATGCGCCGCATCCCCACGCACCGAGAACGATTGCGTCATGTCCGTGCAGGAGTCCGATCCGCAGCATCGTGCGGATCTTGCGCCTGGTAGCATTTACCGCCCATTCAACCATCCGGCCTTCCGCATCGAGCTCCGGACCGTCGAGCGCCGCGACCGACACGACCGCGCACTCGAACGGCCTGTCCAGAAGCGCGTACCCGTCGTTCACGCCCGCACGGAAAAACAGGACGCGCCCGGAATAGACGCCACCCGTGTTCGGATCCATGGGATACCGCTCCCTCGCCGCGCGGACTCCGAGAACGCCGGCTTCATACCGGCTGTACCGATAAAGCGAAACACAGAGATTGCTCCTGCGGAAAAGCGTCTCCTCCTGCGCGCGCGATCCGTGCAAAACGCCGCCGCCCGGCACGTGACGATTCGCCATGTTGAGCAGAATCGGCCTGTACCCGTCCTCGACGAGGCCGCGGGCGACGTCGATGCAATCTGCGTTCACCGCATCGATTTCCGAAGTCTCAGCGGGCGGAACGGAATCCACGGCCGGAACGTCGCGGTAGAAAACACTGGCTTCCGCCACTTCGCCAAGCGTCGGAAGCGCGACTCTGGCGCCGGACGGGGACACGTAGAATTCCTCGCGGCAGATCTGCATCGTCTCCTCGAAGACTTCCACGTTGTTGGCGCGGACGACGTAAACCGCCGGATCGAACGGAAGCTCAGACACGATGACGCAATTTTCCCGGAAAGAGTCTCAACGAATGGCGACGGAAGAATTTCCGACGGCGCGGCGGCGCGTCATTTCTTTTTCGGACGTCCTTTCGGGAACACCCATTTTTCTATGACGTCCGGAAGGGATTCCGGAACGGCGCCGATCTGGTTCTGCGGATCCTGACACGTCCAATCCGGAATCGGATAGCTCTTGATGTCGGCCGACGGATTGCCGGACTTCTTCCAATACGCTTTGTCGACCGCGAGTTTTTTCACGACCTCCATGAACGCCGCAAAATAACGTTTGCCGAATTCAACCTGCGAATCGCGCGTGAAATGGATGTTGTCGGGATTGCGTTTGCAGTCCTCCGGGCACGGCACGAACTTGCCCGGACCGTACGCGTATTCGCACGCCCAGCGCTGGGTGTTGCTTTCGATCTTGCCGAACCAGCCGTTGGCCTCCGCCGGGAACAATCCGCCGCAGATGAACGGCACGCCTTCCGCGCCGAGATCCCTGCGGAAGCCCTCGATGACGAGCGGGAACCGCGCCTGGTAGACATACCCGTTGCGACGCATGCAGTCCGATTCGCCCTGATGCCAGAGAATGGCCGTGAGCGTGCCGCGCTCCATCGCCTTCTTTGCGCGCGCCACAGTTTCCTCGTAGAGATGCCGCACGGTTCCGTTGTAAAGAGTCCATTCCGCGCCGGGGACCCACAGCGCGACGGACGTGCCGCCGACGGCGCACGGGACGACGCCGACGGTGATCGAAGGATCGCTCTCGGCGAGCGCTTCGGCGAACGTCTTGCCCGGACCGACTCCGGCGTCTTTTTTATCGAAGTGGATTGGATCGGTGCACGGCACCCAGTCGCCGTTCTTGTCCATCATCACGACGCGCGGATGAGGAACCTTGTCGGCCTCGGTCGGCACGCCGCGGCCCGCCATGTTGCTCTGCCCGGCGAGCAGAATTATCTTGAATTTCGATTTGTCGGCCGGAATGTTCACGTCCGCCAGGACGTTCGCGCAAACCGCGCAGGCGAGCAATGCAAGTGCTGTTTTGTTCATGGACTGTTCTTTCGTTTGATTCGGCGTCTTTCGCTGAAAATCAGCCGTGGTAATACTTCACGCTGTCCGGCGGACGGATGTCCGTGAGAGTTCCGGCGTAATGGCGCAACCAGTGATCGGCCTTCGGATGCGCCGCGGCGGCCTCTTCGTTCAGCTCGATTCCGAGCCCCGGCCGGTCCGACGGGAACATGAAACCGTCGACGAATTTAACGTCCTCGTCGATCACGTCGCCGCGCCACGGAACGTCGTCGAACAGCGTTTCGTGGATGCAGTATCCCGGCGTCGACACTCCGAGCGCAAGCGTCACGGCGTTCGCCACCGGACCCGAAGGATTGTGCGCGCAGAACGGAATGTGATGCGCGTCGCAGATCGCCGCGATTTTCTTCATCTCCGTGATGCCGCCGGCGTGCGAGGCGTCCGGCTGCAGATAGTCGCACGCGCGCAATTCCACGGCGTCGGCGATCTGCTGTGAAGTGAACAGCCGCTCCCCGCACGCGATGGGGGTCTTCACGCGCGAACGCAGATCCGCGAGAGCGCGCAACGTATCGGGAATGATCGGCTCCTCCACCCAGTACGGATCGAATTCCTCCACCGCATTGCAGATGCGCAGCGCGGTTGGAAGGTCGAACCGTCCGTGGCATTCGATGAGAATTTCGGCCTTCCCGTCCGTCGCCTCCTTCACGGCGGCGATGCACTTGAGCGCTTTTTTGAAATCGGCCTGAGGCAGCTGACGGTAGTTCTTTCCGAACGGATCCCATTTGAGACCCTTGAATCCGAGCGCGACGGCCGCGGCCGCCTTAGCGGCGAACTCCTCCGGCTCTTTCGCTCCGGAAAACCAGCAGTTGGCGTAGCACGGAACCGACTCGCGGCATTTGCCGCCCAGAAGTTTCCAGCACGGGACTCCGAGCGCTTTGCCTTTTATGTCCCAAAGAGCCATGTCCACCGCCGAGAGCGCGCTCATCAGCACAGGACCGCCGCGCCAGTAGGCGTCGCGGTAGTTTTCGTGCCAGATCCGTTCCGTGTCGAACGGATCCTTTCCGACGAGCGCGTGCTCGAGATCCTTCACGGCTCCGGCGAGCGCGTTCTCCTTGTACTCGAGAGTCCCCTCCCCTATGCCGTGGATGCCTTCGTCGGTCATCACCTTCACAAAGACCCAATTGGTCCTGAAGCAGTCGATGACGCATGTTTTCAGTGCGGTGATTTTCACGGTTCGTTCGCGTTGGCTTTGATTTCCCGGATGGTGCAAGTATATCCCATTTCGTCCTCGCGCGGGCGGGACGGAAGGACGTCGGACAGGATCACCGGTCCACGTCGGCCGGCATGTGCTGGCAGCTGCAGCCGGCGTCGCAGGTGATGATTTCGCCCGTCATGTTCGCGCTGTCGTCCGAAGCGAGGAAAGCCACCACGTTCGCGATGTCTTCCCCGCTCGCCTCCCTGCCGAGCGGACAGTTGGCGCGGCGGCGCGCGGCGATTCCGGGGTCGAGAACATCCCAGCGCGAAGTGTTGATGTAGCCCGGCGCGCACGCGTTCACGCGGATACCCAGCGGCGCGAGATCGAGCGCCAGGGATCGCACCATCGAATTGATCGCGCCCTTCGACGCGCAGTACGCGGTGCGGCCGCGGATTGCGCGCATCGCGGTGTTGGAGGAAAGGAACACGACCGCGCCGCGCGCCTTCGCTTCCCCGCCGCCTTGTTTCAGGAAAAAACGGTTGCACGCGGCCTGCGTCACCTGGAACCCGCCGATCACGTTCACGCCGAACACCTCGCGGAATTTCGCGGGGTCGGCCTCCAGCGGTCCGCCGTGGCCGAGGCCCTGATTGGCGGCGTTGTTCACGAGGACGTCCAGACGTCCGGCCTCTTTCCCGATCACGTCGAACATCGCGTCAACCTGCGCTTTGTCGGAAATGTCGCACACGATCATGCGCACGCCCTCGACCCGCATTTCCGCCAGAGACACGATTCCGTCCGCCGCGCTTTTTTCGTTGCGTGCGCACGTGAAAACGCGTGCGCCTTCGTCGGCGAATTTCTTCACGAGCCACAGACCGGTGTTTCTGTTTCCTCCGGTCACGAGCACGACTTTGTTTTCAAATCGTTTCATTCAGATCAGCTTCACATTGATTGTCCGTGAAAATTCAAAATCCGGAACCCATCGGTCAAGGCACGATGTAATCGATGCCGTAATCCACGCCGCCTTCGCGCACCGTCAGCACGACCGTGCGGCCCTCGTAAAGCCCGGGATCGGCGACGTCCGCGCACGGACGCTTCGGCGTGAAAAAGCACGAATGGATGCGACGGTCGCCGGGATAAAGATTCCGGTCTGTGATGCGCGCGATCGTATCGTCCGTGTTCTGTCTGTGATTCCAGACGCAATTGAACCATTCCTTCGGGCGCAACGCGGCGGCGAGCGCGCCGGTCATCGACTGATACCCGTGGTGATTCATCTTCGCCGCCGTCACCGGCTTGACGTGCGGCGCGAGCGCGTCCTCGATCTGGAAGCGGTCCTCTTCGCGCGGCATCACCGCGCGGTCGGAGAAATCGCCGGCCGAAAAATAGCGGAAAGCGCCGTAAGTCAGAATGAACCCCGCGCTCATGCCGTTTTCGTTGATCCACTGCCTGCCGAACCGGTTGCCCTTGAAACCCGGCTGCTTGTCCGGGTAATCCGCGTAAAGGTCCAGAACCTCCCCCGTGGTCTCGTCGGCGATGAAGCCGTTCGCGCAAAGATTGAAGACCGAAAAATCACGCGCTCCGCCGTGCAGCAGCCGGAGCTGATCCCGCGCGCCCACGCGCCACTTTTCGACGATCGTCCCGTCGCGCGAACGCAGTTTTGAATAAACCCCGTTCATCGTCTCCAGCGAACCGTCGGTGTCGTAATCCGCGATCCGGCACGGAAAGTCCACGTCGGGCCACGTCCGGTCGAACGCTTTCGCGAAATGGATTTTTTCGATGAGCGCAGGCAACCCGTGCACGTGATCGCCGTGGTAATGCGACAGCATCAGATAGTCGACTCTGGACGGATCCGGCGCGGGATTCGCGCCGAGAATGTAATCCGCGACGTAATCGCCGGCGCGGCCCTTCGCCGCCGGCGGAACCGGCGCCGGTTCACGACCCGAGGCGTCGACATCCCCGCAGTCGAGCAGCATCGTGGTGCCGTCGGGGAAAACATGGAAAATCTGTTCTCCGACGCCGGTGTGGATGCAATGGACCTGAAACTCGCCTTCGTTCCAGCTTTTCATGAAATCGGAACAGGCCCCGTCGACGGATTATTTCACGACCACCGTGGTGCCGACGTCCGGTTCGAGCGAAACGAGCGGCCTGAGCTCGGGATCGACTCCTTCGTAAATGAAGTCGCCCGACCACGTCGTGTTGTTCGCCGGATTTTTCCGCTCCGGGGCGATTCTGCGGTCTGCGGCGTAATCCGCCCAGCACACGCCCGCGGCGTTCGGCTCGTAAACGAGTTTGCCGTGCACGCAGGTCGTGATCATACGCGAGTCGTAGCCCGTGGCATGCTCCCCCTTGGAATTCGTAGCCGAAAGATACGGCATCCCGAAACCGACCGGAGGCACGCCCTCGAAAACGACCTTCTCAAGCGCGGTCGCGCCGGCCATCGCATTGCACATGAGATTCGTAAGCCCGGCGCCGAATGTCATCTTCTTCAGCTTCGAGCATCCGTAAACATTCGAATAGTCGTCCCGATCGCTGGTGATAGCGAAATCGACCACGCCGAGCAGATTCAGCTCTTCCAGTTTCGAACAAGACTGGAACGTGAAGCCGTTTGCGATCCGCACGCTTGCCGCCGCGTCAAAAACGATGTTGGTCAACGACGCGCACTTCTGGAATGCGCCGCGCTCGTAATTGCCGCCGATTTTGACAAGACACGGGCCGAAGGTCACCGAAGCGATGTCCGTCTCCTGAAATGCGGAATCCGCCACCTCAGTCACATTCGTCAGCATCACGTCGCCGAACATCGCCTTGTCGCCTCTGAAACAATACTGCGGAATCAGCGTGACGCCGGCCGGAAGCGTCGAGCCGTCGATCGCCAGCGACGGACAATCCGCGAAGCACGAGACCGCGACCGACGTCAACGTCGACGGGAACGAAATCACGCCGGTCGCGTTCGCACAACCGGAGAACGCCGCCTGACCGATCGAAACCAGGCCTTCGCCCGGCAACGTCAGAAGTCCGACGCGCAGGCACTGGGGCTCGTATCCCGCCGGCTTGTAACTCGACGCTTTGTCATGATGACCGAACGCCGGGCTCAACTCGGAAATGACGTAATCCGTTCCGTCTCCGTCCTTCACCTGCCTGGAAAAATCAAGCGCCATCGCCACATCAGGCCAATGAGTCACCGCCCCGATTTTAATCGTCCCGTCCTGCGCCAATGTCGCGTCGAACTTCCACTCGCTCCACGAGACCGAACCTTCGCTTGCGTCATAAAGCCAACATTCCGCCGGCACGGCCGGTGTGGCAAACACGCAATCGGTGTTTACCGTCGTGCCGTACCCGCTTGTCGCCGTCACCTTGACCACATACCCGGTTTCAGGCGTCAACTCCGTGAACTCAATGACGCCGAAGTCCGACAGCAATTCCGTTTCAGCCGTCTCGCCGCCGGCGACAAGCTCGACCGCAATCGTTCCGCCGTTGAGCGAGGAACCCTCGACGGTGATGGTTATGCTGTTATACGTCAGATCCGACGCCGTCACGCTTTCGATCTCCGGCGCCACCGGTTTCTGTCCCAGGGTGAAGTAGCCTGGCGCGTCCGGCGGATTGTCGATGCGGGCGTATTCCTGCGACGCCACTTTAGCCGTCGCAAAAGCCGTGCCCGCACCGCCGACGAGCGCAGAACAGTTTTTGAATGTGTTGTTGTCCGTGCTGCCGCTCCAGACGAACAGCTCGGTGACGTAAATCGTTTTCAGCTTGGTCATGCCGCTGAACATCGACCGGACGTCCGACACCGCCGTGAACGACGTCAGATTCAAAACCTCGATGTTGCTGCACCCGTTGAAGAAACCGCGAAACATCATCTTGGAAGTGTTGAAATGCGAAAGATCGAGCGACGTCAGCGATTTGCACCCGGAGAACATGTAAGAGCAATAGCCGGCCTTGGATGTGTCCAGATATTCGAACCCGTCGATCTCCTCCAGCAGTGAAAAACCGTCGAACCAGTAGTTCATGCAAATCGGCTGACAGTTCGCGAAGGAAGCGTCGAAAACGACTTTCGTCACGGACGCCTTCGGTCCGCCGGTCGCACCGCTGAGGTTCCAGTCCGGATAGGTGTTCCACTTGTTTTCAGTCGGCAGCGCATATTGCGTGACGCCGTCGCCTTCATAGGTGTTCTCATCGCAGTAGAACGTGAACGTGTTTTCGTTTGAATCCCACACGGCTTTCGGAGTCGGGTCGGCGGACGACGCGAACGTGCATGCAAGCGACGCAAGCGCAAAAGCGAATACAGAGCGTTTGTTCATTGTATTTTAGATTTCAGACGTGAAGAGTTTAACGGGACACTGACATTGACACGGAATTCACGCGGAAACGCCGGCGGATTCATCTCACGATCATCGTGGCGCTGACGCCGCGTTCGATCGAAACGAGCGGTCTGAGTTCAGGATCGACGCCTTCGTAAATGAAGTCGCCCGCCCACGTCGTGTTGTTCGCCGGATTTTTCCGCTCTGGCAGGATCTTGCGATCCGCGGCGTAATCCGCCCAGCACACGCCTTCGTCGTTCGAAGTGTAAACGAGTTTGCCGTGGACGTATGTTTTGACCATCCGAGAGTCGTAGCCGGCGGAATGCTCACCTTTGGAATTCGTCGCCGAAAGATACGGCATCTCGAAAACAACCGGCGGCACACCCTCGAAGACAACCGCCTCAAGCGCCGTCGCGCCGGCCATCGCATTGCACGCGAGATTAGTGAGCCCCGCGCCGAAGGTTATCTTCTTCAGCTTCAAACACCCTTTGAGGTGCGAACGATCGTCCCGGTCGATGTCGATCGAAAAATCCACCACGCCGCGCAGATCAAGTTCTTCCAACGCCGAACAATCCTGGAAAGTGAAAGTGTTCGAGATTCGCGCGCTTGACGCCGCGTCAAAGACGAGATTCGTCAACGCCGTGCACCCTTGGAACGCGCCGCGCTCGTAATTTCCGCCGACGACGATCAGATTCGGACCGAAGGTCGCGGAAGTGATGGCGGTATTCTGGAACGCGGAATCCGCAATCCACGTCGCGTTCGTCAGCGTGACGTCGCCAGACATCGACTCGTCTCCCTTGAAACAATATTGAGGAATCTGCGCAATGTCTCCCGGAATGGACGAGCCGTCGATCTCCAGCGACGCGCAATCCGCGAAACACGAGGTGGCGAATGACGTCAGCGTCGACGGGAACGAAATCGCGCCGGTTGCGTTCGCACAACCGGCGAACGCAGCCTGCCCGATGGAGACCAGACCCTCGCCCGGCAACGCGAGCCGTCCCACGCGCAGGCATTGGGGCTCGTATCCGGCCGGCTTCCAACCGGATGTCGCGTCATGATGACCGAACGCCGGACTCAGCTCGGAAATGACGTAAACCGTTCCGTGAGCATCTCTCACCGGTCTGGAAAAATCAAGCGGCATCATGACATCCGGCCATTGCGTCACCGCACCGACCTTGACGGTCCCGTTCTGCGCCAATGCGGCGTCAAACGTCCACTCGCTCCAGGTCACGGTGCCCGCATCGACGTCGTATTCCCAGTATTCGCCGACTTCACCGAACGTGGTGAAGGATTGCGTGTCGTTCGTAACCGCGCCGTAGACATTGCTCGCCACCACCCAAACATCGTAGGTGGTCGAATGCGTCAGGCCGGAGAAAGCGAACCCGCCGAACCGTGGCTCCGAGGACGACGCCGCGGTTTCGTCCGCGATTCGCAGTTCGACCGTCACTTCGCCATCCGCAAGATCGGATCCGTCGACCGTCACGGTCGCTTCCGTCTGCCCTGTTACTGAAACATCCACCGATTGGATCGACGGCGGAACCGCGATTCTCTTCAGAGTCAGATAGCCGGGATCGTCGGAGCCGCCGTCGACATGCGCGTACTCGGGGCCGACATGAGCCGAATCATAAGTCGTCCCGGCCCCGCCGACGAGTTTCGAGCAGGACTTGAACATGTCGCTGTTGGTTCCCATCCCGGCATTCGTCCAACGATCGCTCACATAGATCGCGGTCAATTCTTTGCATCCGGAGAACATCTCGCGCGTATCCGTCACATTGGAGGTGTCGAAACCCGACAGATCAAGCTCGGTCAACTTACCGGACCCCTGGAACATGCGCCGCATCGAGGCAAGCCGTGCCGTGTCAAGATTCGCCAGTCCGTCAACGGAGGTGAGAGAGGCCATGTTGTAGAACCAACGGTAGACGCACGTCGGCTGGTAATTTTTGAAACTTTCGGAAAACACCGCGTTTGTCGCACCGCAGGCCGCCCAACCCGGATTGTTCGATCCGGAGTTCATGACATACTGCGTGATGCCGTCCCCGGAATATTCGTTCCCGTCGTAGTAGAACGTGAGAGTCCTTTCATTCGAATCCAGCACGGCCTTCGGCGTCGGATCGGCGAACGATGTGAACGCGCACGCAAGCGTTGCAACAGCGAATGCGAATGAGGACGGCGTGTTCATCGGATTTTTTGACTTTCTGACGTAAAATGTTGAACGGAATGCAAAAGGCTATGCGGCGGCGGCCGGCGTCACTTCTCCAGCATGATGTCGCGGATGGCTCCGATTTCGGCGTCGGTGATCCCGATTTCGTGAAGGTACGCGATCACGTTCTCGGCGATGGATCCGCCGCCGCGCTTCGACGTTTCAGGATCGAGTTCGCCGAACATCCCGGCGGCCTTGCGGCAATAGCGCAGACGGGCAAGATTCTGGTTGAACGTAGGGAGCTCGTAATCGTTGTAAATCTGTTCGTCGGTGCGGCCGAGGATTCCGTCGAGCATCACGCCGACGGTTCCCGTGCGGTCGGATCCGACCGCGCAGTGGAAGTAGATCGGATAATTCTCGCGCTTGGTGAATTCGCGGATGATTTCAGCGAACTTCGGAACCATTTCGGGATGAGAAATGTGATACGGCCAGACCTCGTGGAAAACATGCCGGCAGCCGACCTTCTCAAGCCCGATGTGATCGTATTTCTCCTCCGCTTCCCTGGCCTCGTCCACGCCGCGCAGATCGAGTTCCGTCCTTATGCCGAGCGTGTCGACGTAGAACCAGCGCAGTTCATCGAGACCCGTCTTGACGCTGTCGTTGAAAAGACTGCGGCCGTGGGTCGACTGCCCGCGGTAGATCAAACCCTGGCGGACCTTGCGGCCTTCGGCGTTCACGCCGCCGCCGAGATCGCGGAAATTGAACGCTGGGACCGCGATCATGCGCGGAGCGACGTCGGCGGTCGTGAAGGAACGCACGTCGGAAACGACTTCCGCGCCGGCGCCGTCCTTCGCGATGACGCGCCACCAGTATTTCGTCCCGAGTTTAAGGAACCACGGACGCTTGCAGTCCGAATCTTTGCCGAGATTTTCGACGATCGGATTCTTGAAATCCGCCGTCTCTGAAAACTCGATGCGGCCTTCGGAGATTTTGAAATCGCTCGACCACCGGAACGGCTTCCACGTTTTGGATTCCTCGACCGAACGCTTGTAGAGGGCTTCCGTCCATTCGTTGCGTTCGTAAAAATTGTAACGGCACTCCCATTTTTTCACGCGCGTCGATTTGGGGCTTCCCGACGCCACCCACGCGTCGTATTTCGCGTTCTGTTCGTCGCGCCGCTTGATTTCGTCCTCGCTCAACGGAGGCTCCTCCGGCCGGACGCTGCGCTCGGCGGGATGAGAAAGAAATTCCTTCACGCACGGAGAATGCGTGTCGTAAACCGCGCCGTCATCCGGCGCCGTGAGCGTGATCGTCGAAGCCGCGGCGACGGAAACAAAAAAGGCCGGAACCGTTCTCAAAAACGAAACTTTTCTCAATGCAGGGAACCCTCCGCCTTGCGATGTTAGCAAAATCACACGGAAAAAACTTCAGAATTTCACAACACGGCGGCCGTCCGTCGCGGGAAGGGGAGGACGGCCGTCGGAACAGACTGCGGTTCGCCGAAGCGGCGCGGTCATCCGAAAATGCGGCGTACGCGGTTCACGGTGTCGCAGGCCGCGAGCTTCGCGGCTATTTCGTCCGAAACCCTGGCGTCGACATCGATGATGTTGTAGGCGACGTCGCCGCGGGCCTGGTTTATGAAGGCCGAAATGTTGAGCTTGGCCTCGCCGAGAATCGTCGTGAACTTCGAGATCGTGTCCGGTATGTTTTTGTGACTGATGCACAGACGCGTGCCGCCGGCCGGGATCGGATTGTCGGTGACGGTCTTCGGGAAATTCACTGAATTCACGATGTTGCCGTTTTCAAGGAAATCCTTGAGCTGACGCGCGGCCATCACCGCGCAGTTGTCCTCCGCCTCGGGCGTGCTGGCGCCAAGGTGCGGAAGCACGACGACCTTCGGATTGTTGAGCAGCTCCTCGGACGCGAAATCGGTGACCATGCACTTGACCTTGCCGCTTTCGATCGCCGCGAGAACGTCGGCCGAAACGATCAGCCCGCCGCGCGCGATGTTGATGATGCGGACGCCGTTCTTCATGTTCTTGATGGCCGCGGCGTTGATCATGCCCTTGGTGTCGGCCGTCTGAGGAACGTGGATCGTGATGTAATCCGCCTTCGCGTAAACTGAGTCGAGCGTTTCCGCGATCTTGACGCTCTGGTCGAGCGAAAGCGCGGATTTCACGCTGAGGAACGGATCGTAGCCGACGACCTCCATGCCGAATTTGAGCGCCAGATTGGCGACCATCGCGCCGATGGCGCCGAGGCCGATCACGCCGAGCGTTTTGCCCTTGAGTTCGGGACCGACGAACTGGCCCTTGCCCTTTTCGGCGAGCGCGGGGATTTCGTCGCCCTTGCCGGCCAGACCGTTCGCCCACTTGTTGGCGTCGATCGCGGGACGGCTGGAAAGCAGAAGCGCGAGCATGACCAGTTCCTTGACCGCGTTGGCGTTGGCGCCCGGGGTGTTGAACACGACGACGCCTTTTTCGGTCAGCTCCGGAATCGGGATGTTGTTCACGCCGGCGCCGGCGCGCGCGACGGCCTTGACGTTGTCGGACAGCGCCATTTCGTGCATGTCGGCGGAACGCACCAGAATGGCGTCCGGATTGTTGATGTCGGTGGCGATTTCGTAGTTGTCGCGATCGAGCACGTCGAGTCCGACGGCCGCGATTTTGTTCAGAGTCTGGATCTTGTGCATGGCTGGAAACATGTTGAAGTGAAATCAGTTTTCGGCGGCGAATTTCTTCATGTATTCGATCAGCGCCTTCACGCCGTCGAGCGTCATGGCGTTGTAGATGCTGGCGCGCATGCCGCCGACGAGACGGTGGCCCTTGAGGTTCACGAGGCCCGCGGCCGCGGCGCCCTTCACGAACTTGTCGTTGATCTCCTTTTCCTTGGCGAGCGACGCTTCGTCGGTCGCGCCCGTCGAGTACTTCGTGAGAAACGGCACGTTCATGAGCGAACGCGAACCGACCTCGGTCGTGGCGTGGTAGAAATCGCTGCCGTCGAGGAACCCGTAGAGAAGATCGGCCTTCGCCTTGTTGCGCTCGAGCATGCCCTGCGCTCCGCCGTTGCGCTCGATCCAGTGCAGCACTTTGCCGAGCACGTAGATCGTGTAGCATGGAGGAGTGTTGTACATGGAGCCGTTTTCGGCGTGCGTCTTGTACATCAGCATCGTGGGCGTCCCGGCGCGCGGGGTTTCGGGAATCAGATCTTCGCGGATGATGACGAGCGTCACGCCCGCCGGCGCGAGGTTCTTCTGCGCTCCGGCGAACAGCAGGCCGAACTTCGAAACGTCGAGCGGCTCGGAAAGCACGCAGGAGGAAATGTCCGCCACGAGCGGGATGCTGCCCGTGTCCGGGATGTATTCGTAGTGCGTGCCCATGATCGTGTTGTTGAAGCAGATGTACGCGTAGTCGTAATCGCCCTCGATCTTTCCGACGCGCGGAATGTAGGAGTAATTGCGGTCTTTGGACGACGCGATCACGTCGACCTGAACGCCGAGCGCCGCGGCTTCCTTGGCTGCCTTTTTCGCCCACACTCCGGTCTCGATGTACGCGGCCTTTCCGGCCTTGATTCCGAGGTTCTCGGCGACCATGGCGAACTGCGTCGACGCACCGCCCTGCAGAAACAGCACCTTGTAGTTCTCCGGCACGTTCATCAACTTGCGCACCATCGCCTCCGCATCCGCGATGATCGGCTCGAACGCCTTCGAACGGTGGCTCATTTCCATCACCGACTGACCGGTCGCGTTGCAGTCGAGCATTTCTTCGGCGCATTCGCGCAGAACTTCCTCCGGCAGGCAACTGGGGCCGGCGCTGAAATTGTACACACGTTTCATTGACATTTTACCTTTCTGGTGTTTGTTGATTTGAAGAGGTTATGAAGCATAACCCAACCGAATCTGACGTCTTTTTCGCGGAATTTTCAGCGCGATCGACATTCGGTTGAGCACGAGGTCCAGGTAGACGAGGAGCGCAACATGGGGCGGAGTCTAGCACTTCGCGCGTTTTTTTTCCACAGGTATATGCGTAGCCCGACGCCGTTTTGTGCTAGAATCCCGCCCCGTTTTGGTTCAAACAAAAGGAAACCGGCGTATGAATCCCGTTCTTCCAATCGAATCCAACGTGCTGCCGATGGATCCGGCGACCGTCGAGCGCTACGCGAAGATGGCCTCGGAGGCGTCCAACATCGATCCCGAGCTGTACCGCTTCTACAACACCAAGCGCGGCCTGCGCAACGCGGACGGCAGCGGCGTGCTCGTCGGCCTCACGCGCGTGGGCGGGGGCGTCGGCTACACGATGTTCGAACACGAAATCCAGCCGACGCCCGGCCGCCTGTTCTACCGCGGCATCGAGCTGCGCGATCTCGTGAACGGCTTCCAGAGCGAAAAACGTTTCGGCTTCGAGGAGACGATTTTCCTGCTCCTGATGGGCCACCTCCCGACGAAGCCGGAACTCGATGAGTTCACGACGGTGCTCGATTCGCAGCGTCCCCTGCCGCGCGGCTTCAAGGAAGAGGCGATTCTCGGCATGCCTTCGCCCGACGTGATGAACAAGCTCGCGCGCTGCGTACTCGCGTCGTACGCGTTCGACTCCAATCCGGACGATACGTCGATCAGCAACGTGCTGCGCCAGTCAATCGGCCTCATCGCACGCTTCCCGACCTACGCCGTCTACGGCTATCAGGCCAAGGCTCACTATTATCTCGGACATTCGCTGCACATGCGTATCCCGGAGCCGGGGCTTTCGACGGCGGAGCACATACTCTGCCTGCTGCGTCCGCACAGCAAGTTCACGCGCCTCGAGGCGGAACTGCTCGACCTGTGCCTCGTCATCCACGCGGATCACGGCGGCGGCAACAACTCGACGTTCACGACGCACGTCGTGTCGTCGACCTACACCGACACTTACTCCGCGATCGCGGCGGCGTGCCTCTCGCTGAAGGGACCGCGCCACGGCGGCGCCAACCTGCAGGTGCGCAACATGATGGAAGACATCGCGGCGCACGTAAAGGACACGTCGGACGAAAAGGCGATCGAGGATTACCTCGCCAAAATTCTCAACGGCGAAGCATACGACGGCAAAGGCCTCATCTACGGTCTCGGTCACGCGGTCTACAAAGTGTCCGACCCCCGCGCTGAAATTCTCAAAGCGAAGACCGCCGAACTTGTCGAGGCCCAGCCGGAATACGCGCAGGAATTCGAGTTCTACAATTCCGTCGCCCGCATCGGCTCGCGGCTGTTCTCCGAAATGTACAACGCGGACCGCGGCCTGTGCCCGAACGTGGACTTCTACTCCGGCTTCGTCTACAAAATGCTCGGCATTCCGCAGGACCTCTTCACGCCGCTCTTCGCCGTTGGCCGCGTCCCGGGATGGTGCGCGCACCGCATCGAGGAACTCAACGGGAACTCACGCATAATCCGTCCTGCGTACAAGTGCGTGCTGCCAACGGCCGAATATATCCCGCTGAGCGAACGCAACGAAAAGACAGCCGTCCCCGGCAAGCCCCGCGGCATCCCCGGCGTCCGCCGTTGACCGGAGCGCGCCGATGAAGGTTCACACGGGAATAGGGTTCGACACGCACCGTCTCGTCGAGGGGCGCAAGTGCATTCTCGGCGGCGTCGACGTCCCGCACTCGAAAGGTCTGCTCGGGCATTCCGACGCCGATGTGCTCGCCCACGCGATCATGGACGCCATGCTCGGTGCCATCGCGGCGGGCGACATCGGGCATCTTTTCCCGGACAACGATCCGGCGTTCGAAGGCGCCGACAGTCTCGTGCTGCTTTCGAAAGTCGCGGAACTCGTGCGTTCGCGCGGTTGGGAGATTTCCAACATCGACGCGACGGTGATGGCCGAAGCGCCGAAACTCGCGCCTCACATCAACGCCATGCGCGCCAACATCGCAAAAGCCGCTGGAATCGACGCCGACGACGTTGCGGTCAAGGCGACGACCGTCGAAAAGATGGGATCAATCGGTCGCGGCGAGGGCATCGGCGCGATGGCCGTCGCGACCTTGGTCAAGAACTGACGAGCGCGCGAAGCAACGGCGACGCAATTTTACTCCGCCCCGTAAAGTTCACGCCACCGCTCCGCACGCATCGAACTTAACTGCATTTTCGATCGCAGTCAACCGAAATCGACTGCGTCCGACCGCGATCGAATTTTCAAAACCGCAGGTTTTTCAACCGCGGATTTACACGGATGCGGCTCGCTAACGCTCGCCGGTGTTTAATAACCGCAAATGTTAAATATCAAAACAGTCGCCAATCGAGACGTCCATAAGACAACTATTCCGCAGCGTAAATAATGTGCCAAACATACAAAGTTTTTGACAAAATCGTTGAAATCGGAGGATTGAAATGAAAACGAGAATTTTTGGTGCCGTTTTGGCTTTGTTCTGAACGGCACCGGCCGCGGAATACAATCCGTATTATCACAACGCATTGGCCGACGTGCGGCTTCACATTGTGGATGAAGGGAACAATCCCGTGGAAGGCGTGACCGTCACGGCGGCGTTTTACATCGAAGACACGAAAACGACCGGACTTACAAAGAAAACCGGGGAAGACGGCATAATCGAAGCAAAGTACCAGTGCAACAGCGAATTCAAGGTGTGGGCGAGAAAGGACGGTTATTACGACACGGTTTTGCAAACCAAGGAGTTCATCACGCTGTCAAAAGAAGAAGCGACGAAAACGCACAGGTGGTCAAACGGTCCAGTGGACATACAGGTTGTAATCAGAAAGAAGCGAAACCCCGTTGAACTTGAAAGACAAAACCGGCAATACTGGCCGATTCCGGCGACAAACACGGTTTGCTCGCTTGATCTGGAAACATTGCAATGGTGCCCGCCGTACGGAAACGGACGGCATGCAGATTTGACGTTGTTCTACGAATCCGAAGAACATCCCGAAGAGGGATGGTATGTCAGTTATTGGAGACGTCTTACTCTTTCAATGCCCGACTCGGCCGATGGATTTTATCGCGCCAAAAAAGACGCAGGCAGTCGTTTTTATTACGAACACATGGCCAACACGAATGCAGTGTTCATGAAGAAACTGGTCCTTGAAGTGGAACGAAAAAACGATCATATGGTAAAAAAGATTCTTCCTGCCGACGACGAGTATTTCATATTCCGCACGCGCACCGTGACAAACAACCTAGGAAAAGTGACGAGCGCAAATTACGGCCGCATCGGAGAGAATCTCAACATTTACATTGGATTGAGCATCAAAACGTGGTTCAATGCAGAACCGAACGACACGAATCTGGAAGATGCCCGTCCTTGGTAGCCACACCGTTTGTAATCTGTCGCGATTTTGAAATGTCGTTCGCCCACACGGCGCAATTGTCTTTATTTCCGGCGAACGTGAGCGAGCCGCATCCGTGGAAATCCGTGGTTGAAAACTCCGCGCGCTCTGCGGTCTCTGCGGGAGGAAATCCGCCGAAGGCTCAGACCGAGCCGCGCTTGAGGCGCTTCAACTTGCCGGCGACGAGCATTTTCTGCGCCGCGGAAAGTTTGTCGATGAAAACGACGCCGTTGAGGTGGTCGGTTTCATGCTGCACCGCGCGGGCGAGAAGTCCGTACGTTTTCACCTTCCGGCGCCTGCCGTTTTCGTCGGTGTACTCGACCGTGCACGACAGCGCGCGCGTCACCGTTCCGGAAATTCCGGGAAAGCTGAGGCATCCCTCGCCGCCGCGCTGGGTTCCCTCGAGTTCGGAAACCACCGGATTGAAAAGGATCATCGGCATTTTTATCCCGGCCTGCAGCGGCGCGTATTTTTCGCCCTGAGATTCCGGCGGCACGTCGATCACGCACAACGCTTCGGTGCGGCCGACCTGCTGCGCGGCGAGACCCACGCCGTCCGCCGCATACATCGCGTCGATCATGTCGCTCGCGAGCTTGCGCAGCTCCGGCGTGATCTCGGAGACCTTTTCCGACTTCCGGCGGAGAACCGGATTTCCGTAAACGACGATGTCCATCAGATTTCGTTGACGTCGATGCCGAAGATTTCCATCAACCGCGTCAGATCGTCGTTGTCGAAGTAATCGATTTCGATGCGCCCGTGGCCGTGGCGGCCGTTTCCGAAAGTGCAGGACGGCTGGATGCGCACCGTGGTGCCGAGCCTCGAATGGAATTTTTCGCCGAGCATGCGGAGGCTGTCGGGCGTGATGTCGGAAACCGGTTGCTTGCGTTCTTCCTTGTTCTGGTTGCGGGCGATGCGTTTTTCGAGCGAGCGCACCGTGAGCCCTTCCGAAAGACACTGCCGGGCGAGAATCATGCGCTCGGTTTCGTCGACGACGCCGAGCAGCACCTTCGCGTGACCGGACGACAGCACGCCGGTCGAAATCATGCTCTGGATTTCGTCGGAAAGTTCGAGCAGACGCATCGAGTTGGCGACCGAAGCGCGCGCCTTGCCGACGCGCTCGGCGATGTCGGCCTGCGTGAGATGGAACTGCTCCGCGAGGACCCGGTATCCCTCCGCTTCTTCGATGACGTTGAGGTCTTCGCGCTGAAGGTTTTCGACGAGCGCCAGCTCCGCGGCGACGTGATCCGCGGCATCGATCAAACGCGCCGGAATCTCGGTCATGCCCAGCATCCCGGCCGCGCGCAAACGGCGCTCGCCGCCGATAAGCTCGTACATCCCGTCGGCCCTGGCGCGGCAGAGAATAGGATCTATGACGCCGTGCGCCTTGATGGATTCCGCAAGATCGTGCAACGACTCTTCGTCGAACGTGCTGCGCGGCTGCCACGGACTCGGCGCGATCTTTTCAACCGGCAGATGCATGATGTGGTCCGGCGTGGAAAGCGGGAACAGCGTCGAACCGGATTCGACGCCCTC